>NZ_NBIM01000002.1 GCF_002242685.1 Oceanimonas doudoroffii | reverse complement strand
CCCCTCCTTGTAAGGGAGGTGCTCTCCCGGCTGAGCTAAGCGTCCGGGAACTGGTGGGTCGTGCAGGATTCGAACCTGCGACCAATTGATTAAAAGTCAACTGCTCTACCAACTGAGCTAACGACCCGGCCTGGTGGGTGGCTGCTGCCCCCTGCCAACGGCGGCCTATATTACGGATTTAATTGTGTGACGCAACAGCTAAATTGCCATTTTATTTCGTTTGCTCAAGGAACAGGCGACTCTCACAAAAATCCGTCAACCCGCCGGTTATTTCATCGCATCCAGGTTTTCCTGAGCCAGCCGCGCGGCACCACTGCTGCCGTATTCGCTTAGCACGCGCTCAAAATACTGCCGGGCCTGACCGTCGTCCTGCTGCTCCCGGGCTATCAGCCCCAGCTTGAGCAGGGAGTCCGGACGCTTGTTGGACTTGGGATACGCTTCCACCACCCGAGCGAACTGAGCCTTGGACTGGTCAAAACGTTTTTGGGCAAACAACAGCTGTCCCAGCCAGTAATGGGCGTTGGGCACATAGGTCGACTGAGGATACTGGGTAATAAAGCGGGCAAAGGCCGGAATGGCGGCGTTGTAGTCCTTGTCCTGCAGCACCAGATTCACTGCCTTGTCGTAGGCGGCCTGCTCATCTCCCGCCGCCTCGGGGGCACTGCCGCCACTTTCAGGCGCGGTTTCAGCCTCAGACGACGGGGCCGGCGACGGGACAACCCGAGGCGCCGACGCCGCTTCCTGCTGGGCTGCCAGCATGCTGCGCTGACGCTCTATTACCTGCTCCAGCCGGTAGCTCTGCTCTTCCAGCAGACCGCGCATTTCGCTCAGCTCCTGTTGCAGGGCATTGAGCTGACGCTGTTGATCTATCTGCGCCTGGGACCGGGCACTGAAACCCCGCTCCAGCTCGGCCAGGCGCTCATTGACGGAGCCGCTGCCACCCACACTGGCCACCGGGGCCTGAGCCCAGCTGGCGGTGGATAAAACAGCGGCCATCGAAATGGCCGCGAATTTCATCATAACGTAACCGAATCAGTCCTTAGTAAACCAGTACCGCGCGGCGGTTTTTGGCAAAACCGTCTTCGCTGCGGGAGGTATCCAGCGGCTTTTCTTCGCCGTAGCTGACGATGGCCAGCTGGGAACCGCTTACACCCAGGCTCTGCAGGTAGCTGGTCACGGCCTTGGCACGACGCTCGCCCAGGGCGATGTTGTACTCGGGCGTGCCGCGCTCGTCGGCATGGCCTTCCACCAGAATGCTGACATTGGGGTTGGAACGCAGGAAGCTGGCATGGGCTTCCAGCACCTGGGCGTAGTGGCCGGTCACTTCATCCTGGTCGAATTCGAAGTAAATTACGTTCTCGCGACGCAGGGCTTCATATTGCTGACGCATCTGCTCATCGGCAGACAGGGCGCCACCGTTCTGGGCACCAGTTTGTACGCCACCGTTCTGGTAGCTGCCATCGGTTCCGGTCATGGCGTCGGAATCGCTGGTGGAGCTACATGCAGCCAGGGTCAACATGGGAAGTGCGACGGCCAGACTCTGAAGCAGTTTTTTCATTTGCATGATTTTTCCTTGGGAAAAGCAATTTTTAGTTTAGAAACGGTGACCACGCCGGTGAGCGGACATCGCCGCTGCGGGCCGGCAGCCTGGCCTTGAAACGACCATCCATAGACACCAGAGACAACACTTGCCGCCCCTGATAAGTGGTGCTGTAGATGATCATGGTGCCGTTGGGAGCAGGGCTCGGCGATTCATCCAGCTGTGTTTCGGTCAACACCTGCAGATTTCCACCATCCAGCTCTTGCCGGGCAATCCGGTATTGCCCCTGGGAGCGGCTGACCAGCACCATATTCTGGCCGTCTGCCGTGACCCTGGGGCCCAGATTCATGTCTCCGTCAAAGGTCACACGACGCGCATTGTCGGCACCGGGATCGGTGCGGTAAACCTGCGGTCGGCCTCCCCGTTCGGAGACAAAATAAATACTTCTTCCGTCCGCCGACCAGGTCGGCTCGGTGTCGATTGTGCGGTTATTGGTCACCCGGGTCAACTGGCGGCTGGCCAGATTGAGTACATAGATTTCGGGCTGACCATCCTGCGACAACACCAGTGCCAGCCGGGTGCCATCGGGGGACCAGGCGGGTGCGCCGTTGATGCCGGGCTGGGAACTCACCACCTGACGCTGCTGGCTGTAAATGTCCTGCACCACCACCTCGGCCTTCTTGTTTTCAAAGGACACATAGGCCAGTTTGCGGCCATCCGGTGACCAGGCCGGCGACATCAGCGGCTCCCGGGAGCGCAGCAGTACCTGCTCGTTGAAACCGTCGTAGTCGGCGATCATCAGCTGATACGGATACTGGGCACCGTGCTGCACCGTGACATAGGCGATGCGGGTCAGGAAGGCGCCCTTGATGCCGGTCAGCTTCTCGAACACGATGTCGGAAATACGGTGGGCATACTGCCTGAGCTGGGCGGCAGGCACGGTGGCACTGCGGCTTTCCAGCAACTTGGCGCCGTTGCCGCCCAGCACGTCGGCCAGCTCAAAGCTGATACGGTACTGATTGTTGCCCGCCGGCGCTATGCTGCCCACCACCACGGCTTCCGCCTGGCGGGTGCGCCACAGATTCGGATCCAGCTGTTCGGCCCGAGAGACCCGCTGGGGCAGCGAGCTGCGATCCAGCGGCCGGAACATGCCGCTGTTGCGCAAATCATTGCCGATCACCTCGGACAACTCTTGAGGCGCGGCACCACCGCCGGTCCATTCAAAAGGCACCACCGCCACCGGCCGGGCACTGTCTATGCCGCCGGTGATCACGATATCCAGTGCCGCCTGGGCCCGTCCTGCCAGCATCAGCAGCGGCAGCCATAACCACAACCATCGTTTTGTCATCATCAAAGCCTCGGTATCAGGGTCAAATTCAGGTTTTGCAGCTGTTTGTTCACGGCCGGATCCTTGGGCATAGGCAGGGTACCGGTCTTGCGAATGGCCAGCTCTGCCGAGCGGCATACCTCCGCATCGCCCTGGCCCTGGCCTATGGTCAGGATAAGGCCATCGGTCGCCACCCGCACATTAATACGGCACTGCTTGCCCACCATGGTCGGTCCTACCAGCCAGTTGCGCTGTATCGCGGCAATAATCATGCCGGTATAACGATCCACTTCTGCCGCCGACGCGGCCGACGAAGAACCTCCTGCCGAGCCGCCACCCATCAGCGCTTCCAGATCCTTCAGCGCCTGCTCGGCTTCGGCCTTTTTGCTCGCTTCCGCCTTGCGCGCGGCTTCGGCTTCAGCCTGTTTCTTCGCTTCCGCAGCCTTGCGGGCTTCCTCGGCCTTGCGTTTCTGCTCGGCTTCCGCCTGCTTCTTGGCTTCCGCAGCCTTGCGGGCGGCTTCGGCTTCCGCCTGTTTCTTGGCTTCCGCGGCCTTACGGGCGGCTTCGGCTTCCGCCTGTTTCTTCGCTTCCGCGGCCTTGCGGGCGGCTTCGGCTTCCGCCTGTTTCTGCGCTTCCGCGGCCTTGCGGGCGGCTTCGGCTTCCGCCTGTTTCTTCGCTTCCGCGGCCTTGCGGGCGGCTTCGGCTTCCGCCTGTTTCTGCGCTTCCGCGGCCTTGCGGGCGGCTTCGGCTTCCGCCTGTTTCTTCGCTTCCGCGGCCTTGCGGGCGGCTTCGGCTTCCGCCTGTTTCTGCGCTTCCGCGGCCTTGCGGGCGGCTTCGGCTTCCGCCTGTTTCTTCGCTTCCGCGGCCTTGCGAGCTTCTTCCGCCTGGCGTTGCTGCTCCAGCACCTGCCGGCGCTCCGCCTCGGCTTTCGCCTGCTGGGCGGCCACGGCCTTTTCCTGCTCGGCCTGGCGCGCCGCCTCCGCCGCCGCCGCTTGCTCGGCGGCCTTCTGTTCGGCCTCTTCCGCCGCCTTTTGCGCGGCCTCGGCTTGCGCCTGCGCTGCGGCCTGCTCGGCGTCGCGATTTGCCTGCATTTCCGCCAGGCGCTCGGCCTGGGCCGCCACCATGCCATCATCAATCATGGTGGCTTCAATAATGGACGCCGCCTGGGTGGGCCGCTTGGGGGTGCTGAAATTAACCCCCACCAGGAACAGCACGCCAATCAGCACATGCAGCCCCAGGGAAATCAGCACCGCCTTGCGAATGCCACCACTCTGGTTATCAAACACGCCTTATTGCTCCGGTTGGGTCATCAGGCCCACACTGGGCACGCCGGCCGCCTTGAGGGTGGCCATCAGCTGGATCACGGCGTCATAGCGCACATTGGCATCGCCCTGCACCACCACGGGTGCCTTGGGATTGGTGGCCAGCTTTTGCTGCACCATGTCTGCCAGGGCCAGCAGATCCACCGCCTCGTCCCGCGTCTCACCCACGTCGAGAAAATAACGGCCCTCGGCGTCCACTGACGCCACCAGCGGCGCCTCGCTGTCATCCGGCAGCAGCTCGGCCTCGGCCTGAGGCAGATCCACCTTGACCCCCTGAGTAATCACCGGCGCCGTGGCCATAAAGATGATCAGCAGCACCAGCATGACGTCGATATAAGGCACCACGTTGATCTCGGCCACGCGTTTGCGTCGCTTGCGCTGATAGCTCTGCATTACTGGTTACCCGTGGTCACTTGCCGGTTGAGAATGGTGGAAAACTCGTCCATGAAGTTGGCCAGGTGGTTTTCCAGCCGCTCCACCTGATAGCTGAAACGGTTAAAGGCAATCACCGCCGGAATGGCCGCAAACAGACCCATGGCGGTGGCAATCAGCGCCTCGGCAATACCCGGGGCCACCATGGCCAGGGTGGCCTGCTTGATTTCCGCCAGGGCGATAAAGGCGTTCATGATGCCCCATACGGTACCGAACAGGCCGATATAGGGGCTGATGGAGCCGATGGTCGCCAGTACCGACAGGTTGGTTTCCAGCCGGTCGACTTCCCGGGACAGCGCCACCCGCATGGTACGGTAGGTGCCTTCGAGAATGGTGTCCTGAGGCCGGCCCTGCTTTTGCAGGCGCACGAACTCGCGAAAACCGGCATGAAAGATCTGCTCCATGCCCGCCAGGCTGTCGCGCCGGGCATTGGACTCATGGTAGAGGCGTCCCAGATCGGCACCAGACCAGAACTTGTCTTCAAACTGCTCGGCATCGTCGCGGGCCGAAGTCAGCACCTTGCGGCGATTGATGATCAGCGCCCAGGACAGCACCGACATGCCCACCAGGGCCAGCATCACCAGTTTGACCAGCAGGCTAGCCTGCAGAAAAAGACCAATAAACGAAATATCAGCGTGCACCCGACAATACTCCCATCAACGGCTCAGGTATGGCGAAAGGTTTCATTTGAGCGATATTCACACAGGCGATGACCACCTCGCCCCTCACCAGAGAAAGGCCCGCATCATCCAGAATTTCCTGCTCAAACACAATAGAGGCACGTTTGAGCATTTTCACCGTGACGGTGACTTTTAATGCATCATTGAACCGGGCCGGACGACGCAGATCCATTTCGACCCGGCGCACCACAAAGGCAATATCCTGCTCGAGCAGGCTGTCCTGCTCCACACCCAGGTGGCGCAACCACTCGGTGCGGGCCCTTTCCATGAATTTCAGATAGTTGGCGTTATATACAATGCCGCCGGCATCGGTATCTTCGTAATAGATACGCACCGGCCAGTGAAACGGTGTCTGTGACATGGCAACAAGCAAAACCTGTTTGAAAAATCTGGGAATTACTATACCCAAGTCGTCGCCATGAAAGAAGCAGACTGCGTCAGCGCACGACATTGGGTGACCCTGACTGGGCTGTGAGGGGTAAGGGGTAAGGGGTAAGGAGTGAGGAATCTCGGATTTGACGCCTTACTCCTCTCCCCTCACCTTTTTTCGCTCTCTTCTAGCTTCCGGCTGCCGTCAGGCTTCGGGAAGGTCGAAGCCGAAATGCAGGTAGGCGCGAGGGGTAGCCAGGCGGCCGCGAGGGGTGCGTTGCAAAAAGCCCTGCTGAATAAGGTAGGGTTCAATCACGTCTTCGATGGTTTCCTTTTCCTCGCCGATGGCCGCGGCCAGGTTGTCGAGGCCCACCGGGCCGCCCATGAACTTGTCGAGTACCGCCGTCAGCAGCTTGCGATCCATGTAGTCAAAGCCCTGCTTGTCCACATCCAGCATATCCAGGGCCTGGGCGGCAATGGCGGCGTCGATGGCGCCGCTGCCCTTGACCTCGGCAAAGTCCCGCACCCGGCGCAGCAGCCGGTTGGCAATGCGCGGCGTGCCCCGGGCCCGGCGGGCCATTTCCAGGGCGCCGTCGTCGTCGATATCCAGACCCAGCTTGCCGGCGCTGCGGCTGATGATATGGGCCAGATCCGATACCTGGTAGAACTCCAGCCGCTGTACGATGCCAAAGCGGTCCCGCAGGGGCGAGGTCAGCGAGCCGGCCCGGGTGGTGGCGCCCACCAGGGTAAAGGGCGGCAGCTCCAGCTTGATGGAGCGAGCGGCGGGGCCTTCCCCGATCATGATGTCGAGCTGGTAGTCTTCCATCGCCGGGTAGAGGATTTCTTCCACCACCGGGCTCAGGCGGTGAATTTCATCGATAAACAGCACATCACCGGGCTCGAGATTGGTGAGCATGGCCGCCAGATCCCCGGCCTTTTCCAGCACCGGGCCCGAGGTGGTCTTGATGCTTACGCCCATCTCATTGGCCACGATGTTGGCCAGAGTGGTCTTGCCAAGCCCGGGCGGGCCAAAGATCAGCAGGTGATCCAGGGCCTCTTCCCGCCGGCGCGCCGCCTCGATAAAGATTTCCATCTGGCCGCGCACGTGATCCTGGCCACGATAGTCCGCCAGCGCCCTGGGGCGTATGGCCCGATCGATGGCTTCCTCTTCCTGGCGCGGGGCCGGGTTGATAAAACGATCCGCTTCTATCATGGCTTACCCCATGCTTTTCAGGGCTTCGCGGATCAGCTGCTCCGCATCCATGCCGGGTTTGGCAATTTTCTTCATTAGCTGCTCGGCCTGGGCCGCCTTGTAACCCAGCGCCTGCAACGCGGCCAGGGCTTCGTCCCTGGCGCCGTCACCGCCGGTCACGCCTGCAGACTCGGGCGCCGGGTTAAACAGATCATAACCGCCAAAGCCCTTGAGCCGGTCGCGCATTTCCACCACCAGCCGCTCGGCGGTTTTCTTGCCAACACCGGGCAACTTGACCAGGGCGGTGATCTCGCCCTGCTCCACATTATGAATAAACTGATCGGCGGTCATGCCCGAGAGAATGGCCAGCGCCAGCTTGGGACCCACGCCATTGGTCTTGATCAGCTCCCGAAACAGCGCTCGCTCGGTTTTGGTGTTAAAGCCAAACAACAGCTGGGCGTCTTCCCGCACGACAAAATGGGTCAGCACGGTGGCGGCCTGGCCCACATTGGGCAGCTCGTAAAAACAGCTCATGGGCAGGGTGACTTCATACCCTACCCCGTTCACATCCAGCAAGATTTCGGGGGGCTGCTTTTCGACAATAATACCTTTTAACCGACCTATCACTGAGGCGCTCCGCTAATCAGGACAAAACTGGGCCAAGAATAATAAATAACTGGATAAATATCCATGTGCTTGAGCCGTCAGCGCAGACGCCCGCGTACGGTGCCGCGCACCTGGCCGGCCATGCTAACCAGGCTTTGGCGAGTGTGGCCGTGGCACAGGGCCACCGCCAGGGCATCGGCGGCATCGGCCTGGGGCGTGCCCGGCAGGCTGAGCAGCTTGACCACCATGTGTTGCACCTGACTCTTGTCGGCACCGCCCTGCCCCACCACCGCCTGCTTGATCTGACGGGCGGAATATTCCGCCACCTCCAGTCCGGCGTTGGCGGCGGCCACAATGGCCGCGCCCCGGGCCTGGCCCAGTTTCAGCGCCGAGTCCGGGTTGCGGGCCATAAATACCTGCTCAATGGCAAAGAGGTTGGGGCGAAACTGCAAAATGATTTCGCTGACCCCGTCATAAATTTTCTTGAGCCGGGGCGCCAGGGCGTCGTCGGTCATGCGAATGCAGCCGGAGCCCAGGTATTCCATTTTATTGCCGGTCTGGCGCACCACACCGTAGCCGGTGATGCGCGAGCCGGGATCGATACCGAGAATAATGGACATAAAAAGAACGCTCAGAGCTGGAAGCTGGGAAAAATATTGTGACCTCGGGCGGTTTTCGGACTCAGGCTTATCGCTTCCAGCTAACGCCGTTAGAGCTGCTCCGCCAGTTCGTCGGAGATATCACCGTTGTGATACACCTCCTGCACGTCGTCCAGATCTTCGAGCATGTCGATCAGCCGCAGCAGCTTGGGGGCGGTGTCTTCATCCAGTTCAGACTTGGTTGAAGGGATCATGGTCACTTCGGCGTTGTCGGCTGCCAGGCCACTGGCGTCCAGGGCGTCTTTCACCGCGCCGAACTCGTCCCACTGAGTGTACACGTCGATGGAATCGTCGTCGTTCACCACCACATCCTCGGCACCGGCTTCCAGCGCCGCATCCATCACGGTTTCTTCGTCGGCCTCGGCATAGGTGATCACGCCCTTTTTCTCGAACAGGTAGGCCACCGAGCCGTCGGTGCCCAGGTTGCCACCGCTCTTGGAAAACGCGTGACGCACTTCCGATACGGTGCGGTTGCGGTTATCGGTCATGCACTCCACCATCACGGCGGTACCACCCGGACCGTAGCCTTCGTAGATGATGGTCTCCAGCTGCTGGCCGTCCAGCTCGCCGGCACCGCGCTTCACGGCTCTGTCGATGGTGTCGCGGGTCATGTTGTTGGACAGTGCCTTGTCGATGGCGGCGCGCAATCTGGGGTTGGAGGCTGCATCGGAGCCGCCCTCGCGGGCCGCCGTGGTCAGTTCACGAATTAGTTTGGTGAAGATCTTGCCGCGCTTGGCGTCTTGCGCCGCCTTACGGTGCTTGATGTTGGCCCATTTACTGTGACCTGCCATTACTTGAGTCTCCTTTATTCGGTGTTTATCAACCTGCCGATGGCATCCCGGTTGGTCCAGGAGCCGGCCCGGGTGCGGGCTTCCCCAAAGGGCAGCCAGCACTGATCCAGGTGCTCGGTGAGCCGCACTTGTTGCGGCTCGGGCAGGCATAAACGGAATTCGTATTCCCAGTTGTGGGTCACCCCCGGGCGGTAGCGATGCCGCCAGTGGGGGTAAATTTCAAAACGCACCCGGTGCCCGGTTTCCACCAGTTGCAGGCCGTTGCCCACCACCAGGCCGGTTTCTTCCTCCAGCTCGCGGGTGGCGGCCTGCATGCGATTTTCGCCGGCTTCCAGACTGCCGGTCACCGACTGCCAAAAGTCGGGATTGTCCTTGCGCTGCAGCAACAGCACGCGATCCCGAGTATGGATCAGGATGAGTACTGACTCCGGGTGCTTGTGGGCCATGCCTTACTCCGCCTTGGGCTGCTCGGTGCGAATGGCAAGCTCGGTCAGTGCATCCGGGTTGGCCAGGCTGGGGGCATCGGTGAGCAGACAGGAGGCCGTGGTGGTTTTCGGAAAGGCAATCACGTCCCGAATGTTGTCGGTGCCGGTCAGCAGCATCACCAGGCGGTCCAGGCCAAAGGCCAGGCCGGCATGAGGCGGGGTGCCGTATTTGAGGGCGTCGAGCAGGAAGCCGAACTTCTCCTGCTGCTCCTCGGCATTGATGCCCAGCAGGCGGAACACGGTCTGCTGCATGGCGTTGTCGTGAATACGCACCGAGCCACCGCCCACTTCGTAGCCGTTGATCACCATGTCATAGGCATTGGCGGCGGCCGCCAGCGGGTTGGCTTCCAGCTCTTGTGCCGACATGTCCTTGGCGGCGGTAAAGGGATGGTGCATGGCGTAAAGACGGTCGTCTTCTTCCTCGAACATGGGGAAGTCCACCACCCACAGCGGTTTCCAGCTGTTCTCGATCAGGTTCAGATCCTTGCCCAGTTTCAGGCGCAGGGCGCCCATGGCGTCACACACCACCTTGGCGGAGTCGGCACCAAAGAAGATGGCGTCGCCGTCGGTGGCACCGGTGCGCGCCAGCAGCTCGGTGACGATGGCTTCGTTCAGGAACTTGGCCACCGGCGACTGAATGCCGTCCATGCCCTTGGTTGCATCGTTCACCTTGAGCCAGGCCAGGCCCTTAGCGCCGTAGATGCCCACATACTTGCCATATTCGTCAATCTGCTTGCGGGAAAGCGCCGCGCCACCGGGCACGCGCAGGGCGGCCACACGCCCCTTGGCGTCGTTGGCAGGACCGGCGAACACCTGAAAGTCCACATCCTTCACCAGGTCGGCCACGTCGGTCAGCTCCATGGCGATACGCAGATCCGGCTTGTCGGAGCCGTAACGACGCATGGCTTCGGCAAAGCTCATCACCGGGAAGGCACCCAGATCCACGCCGGCCACGTCCTGCCACAGTTCACGTACCAGCTGCTCCATCACCTCACGCACCTGCTCGGCACTCATAAAAGAGGTTTCCACATCGATCTGGGTGAATTCGGGCTGGCGGTCGGCGCGCAGGTCTTCGTCGCGGAAGCACTTTACAATCTGGTAGTAGCGATCGAAACCGCTCATCATCAGCAGCTGCTTGAACAGCTGGGGCGACTGGGGCAGCGCATAGAAATAGCCCTTGTGCACCCGGCTCGGCACCAGATAGTCACGGGCGCCTTCCGGGGTGGCCTTGGTGAGCATGGGGGTTTCGATATCGAGAAAACCATGCTCGTCCATAAAGCGGCGCACTCGACTGGTGACCTGGGCCCGGGTCTTGAGGAAACGGGCCTGCTCGGGACGGCGCAGGTCGAGGTAGCGGTACTTCAGCCGCTGCTCTTCGGAGTTGTTCTGGTTGAAGTCCAGGGGCAGCGGTGCCGCCTTGTTGATGATGGTGAGCTCGTGGGCAAAGATTTCCACCGCGCCGGTGGCCATGTCCTTGTTTACCTGAGACTCGGGACGCGCACGCACCACGCCGGTTATCTGCACGCAGAACTCGGCACGCAGGCCAGACGCCTTGTCGTAGGCGTCGGCCTTGTCGGGATCGAAGAACACCTGAACAATGCCTTCCCGATCGCGCATGTCGATAAAGATGAGACCGCCCAGATCACGACGACGATGTACCCAGCCACTGAGGGTTACGCTCTGGCCAACCAGGGAGGCGTCTACCTGCCCGCAATAATGAGTGCGCATGGAGTCTTCCTATGATGTGCTTTGGCTGCGGCGCCCGGCCGCAGGCTTGAATTGGTCTGTAAACAGCGCGCTAGTATAATCGGAAACCCGAACACGGGTAAAACTCGATGTTTTTGATAAGCATGGTGAGGAGTGAGGGGTTAGGCGCCAGGAGGCCAAAATCCCCCTCACGCTTTACTCCTCACCCCTCACATTAATCTTTTCAGGAGAAATATGCCGTTATATCTGGGCCTGAGCCAGTGGTCCCATGCCGGCTGGCCGGGCAACCTGTTGAGCCGGGGACTGAAAACCACCGAGCATCTGTCAGACTACGCCCGTGTGTTCAATACCGTGGAAGGCAACACCAGCTTTTACGGCGTGCCCGATACCCAGAGCCTGACGCGCTGGGAGGCCATGACCGGCGACGACTTTCGCTTTACCTTCAAGTTTCCGTCCACCGTCAGCCACCAGGGCCGCCTGGCCGACAACATTGCCACGGCGCAGGCCTTTCTCGACCAGCTCACGCCCCTGCATCACAAGCTGGGCATGCTGATGCTGCAGCTGCCCGCCGCCACGGGACCGGAACAGCTCGACGGCCTGGCACAACTGCTTGACGCCCTGCCGAACACCGTTGAAATGGGGGTGGAAGTGCGCCACCCGGCGTTTTTTGCCAAGGGGGAAGCCGAACGCCGACTTAACCGGCTGCTGCTGGAGCAGGGCGCCAACCGCATTATCATGGACTCAAGGCCGGTGTTTGCCGTGGCCCCCACCACGCCGGCGCTGGCAGATGCCCAGCAGAAGAAGCCAAGGGTGCCGGTGCACATCATCAGCACGGGTCAGTCACCCATGGTGCGATTTATCGGCAACCCGAACCTGTCCGCCAACACCCCCTTCTGGCAGCCCTGGCTGCCGCGCCTGAGAGGCTGGCTGAATGAAGGCAAGTCGGTGTATCTGTTTGTGCATACCGCCGACAATGTCGAGGCCCCGGTCCTGGCGGCCACCATCGCCGAGGCGCTGGACTGCCCCCTGCCCGCCTTTCCCGGCCAGGAGCCCGAGCCCCAAGGCAGTCTTTTTTGAGGTCGTTCGTAAGGAGTGAGGGGTGAGGCGGAAAAACCAAAACCAACGCGGTTCTCCTCACCCCTTTCCCTTTACTCCTCACTTTCCTCACCGCCAGCACAAAAAGAATTTGTCGCACCGAATGGTGCCGCTCAAGACAACCCATTGCGCTTCTTTTACAATACCGTCCATTCAGCGCAGCACCGCTGCCGTGAGCAAGAGTTCTATATTTACAACGTCATGCAAGAAAAAGATCATATCTTCGCCGCCCCCATCGACCGGCTGGGCGACTTCTGTTTCGACCACAAAGTGGCCGACGTCTTTCCGGACATGATCAAGCGATCCGTGCCCGGTTACTCCAACATCATTTCCGCCATCGGCATGATGACGGCCCGCTTTGCCCAGCCTCATACTCAACTCTATGATTTGGGCTGCTCCCTCGGCGCCGCCACCCAGGAAATGCGCCGCAACCTGAACCAGCCCGGCTGCCGCATTGTGGCGGTCGACAACTCGGCGGCCATGGTGGAGCGGGCACGCAATCACCTGGCCGCCTTTCGTTCCGACGTCGAGGTGGAGCTGCTGGAAGCGGACATCTGCGACCTCACCATTGAAAACGCCTCCGTGGTGGTGCTCAACTTCACCCTGCAGTTTATCGATCCTGCACTGCGTGAGGTCCTGCTTGGCAACATATACGCCGGCCTGAAGCCCGGCGGCGTGCTGATCCTGAGCGAAAAATTCGTCAGTGCCGACGACACCGTCAACGAGCTGCTGATCGATCTGCACCACGACTTCAAGCGGGCCAACGGCTACAGCGAGCTGGAAATCAGCCAAAAGCGTACGGCCCTTGAAAACGTGCTGCGCCCCGACTCCCCCGAGCAGCACAAGGCACGACTCAAACGACTTGGTTTTGCCCATGTCGACATGTGGTTCCAGTGCTTTAACTTCGGCTCCATGGTGGCGGTCAAATGATCGACTTCAGCGACTTCTACCAGCAAATCGCCAAGACCCGGCTCAGCCATTGGCTGCACTGCCTGCCGGCCCAGCTGCACGACTGGCAAAAACAGCACCTGCACGGTGATCTGGCGCGCTGGAGCCGGGCCCTGCGCAAGCTGCCGGCCATTCATACCCAGCGTATCGAGCTCAAGGACCGGGTCGCCATTGGCCAGTCGGGCGAGGTGTCGGCCGGAGAGCAGAAAAAAATTGAAAGCCTGCTGGGCCAGTTTCATCCCTGGCGCAAGGGCCCCTTTGAGGTGCACGGCATTCATATCGACACCGAATGGCGCTCCGACTGGAAGTGGGACAGGCTCAAGCCCCATATCAGCCCGCTCAACAACCGCTATGTGCTGGATGTGGGCTGCGGCAGCGGCTACCACCTGTGGCGCATGGCCGGCGAGGGTGCCGAAATGGCGGTGGGCATAGATCCGTCCCAGCTGTTTCTGTGTCAGTTCGAGGCCATCCGGCACTTCGCCAATGGTTATAAAGGGATTCAGGTATTACCCTTAGGCATAGAAGAGCTGCCCGAGCTGCGGGCCTTTGACACCGTGTTCTCCATGGGCGTGCTCTATCACAGACGCTCCCCCATCGATCACCTGCTGCAGCTCAAGGAGCAGCTGCGCGACGGTGGCGAGCTGGTGCTGGAGACCCTGGTGATCGACGGCGACGAGCACAGCGTGCTGGTTCCCGGTGAGCGCTACGGCAAAATGCGCAACGTCTGGTTTATTCCAAGCGCTGCGGCCCTGGTGGGGTGGCTCGCCAAATGCGGCTTTGAAAACATTCGCGTGGTGGACGAAAGCCCGACCACCCTGAACGAACAACGGCGCACCGACTGGATGCGCAACGAATCGCTGGCGGACTTTCTCGACCCGAACGACCCCGGCAAAACCATTGAAGGCTATCCGGCTCCCAAGCGCGCCATCATCATCGCCAACAAGCCGGTGGATTCCCAACACGGAACAAAGAGAGAAAAGGATGAATAAAGCGGCCCTGTCACTGCTGATGCCCCTGTTGCTGAGCGCCTGCGCCAGCCAGACCACCACCGACGAGCCACCGCCCCCGCCGGTATCCGAGCCCGAGCTGTCGGCGGCGCTGGCCGACCAGGAGGCCCGGTTGGTCATGGCCATGGAACAACAGGGCTCGCGCCTCAATACCAGCTATCACGCCTTTATGAAGGCCCTGCAGCAGGACATTCGCAACTTGAAGAAACAACTGGTGGCGGTGCCGCCTCCCACACCGGGTGCGGCCCCCAGCATGCCGCCGCCGCCCCCCGAGATTCCCGACAACGAAACCCGGGACGGCAAGCTTATCGTGGGCGAAACCGAAGACGTCTGGCTGGATGCGGTCAACGATGCCTTTCCCGCCCGCATTGATACCGGCGCCACCACCTCGTCCCTCAGCGCCCAGGACATCACCGAGTTTGAGCGCGACGGCAAACCCTGGGTGAGCTTTAACATGACCCACGAAGGCGTGGAGGAGAAGCTGCCGGTGGAAGCGCCCCTGGTGCGCTACGTGCGCATTCGTCAGGCGTCGGCCGAGGAAACCGAACGCCGACCCGTGGTGGAGCTGACCCTGCGGCTGGGCCGGCTGTCGGAAAAAACCGAATTTACCCTGACCGACCGTTCCCAGATGACCTATCCGGTGCTGTTGGGCCGGGAGTTTCTTAAAGACATCGCCGTGGTCGATATTGCCCGCCGTAACGTGCAGGGCAAGCCCAAGCGTCCCAACCCCTCCAGCGAGTAAACCACATGTACTCACGCAAACCCTTTTATCTGATCGTGGCGGCCCTGTTTCTGGTAGGGCTGGCACTGATGCTGCACCGCCATTTCGTGTATGAAGTGCCCTGGCTGCCCGGCGAAAAACGCCAGATCTGGTCGGTGGAAGCCAAGGTGGAATTTGAGGCCGACGGCCGGCCGGTCAAGGCGTCCTTGGCCATTCCCGGCAGTCAGCCCGGCTTTACCCTGATGAACGAGTCTGCCGCGTCACCGGGTTATGGCCTGTCCTTTGTACAAGCCGAAGACGGTGGCAGCCGGGCCGAATGGTCCATTCGCTCCGCCTCCGGTCACCAGGAGCTGTATTACAAGGTCGACATGATGCTCGACCCCTTTGCCAAGGGCCCCCTTGGCAATATGCCGCCCCAGGTCACCACGGTGGAAGTGGCCGAGCCTTACGCCACCGCCATGGATCAGGTGCTGACCCTGGCGGAAGCGCGCTCGTCCGACGGCATTACCTTCACGCGGGAGTTGCTCAAGGAGCTGGGCAGCGGCGGCCAGAACGCCGAGCTGCTGGCCCAGTACAAGACTTCGGGCCCGCTGCTGGTCGACATGCTGCACCGCGCCGGCGTGTCGGCCCGGTTGCTGAAGGGACTGCAGCTGGAAGACGGCCGTCGTCGCCAGCGGCTGGTGGACGTGGTGCAGGTGTTTGACGGCGAACGCTACGACATCTTCAACCCGGCCACCGGTGAGCAGGGCCGGCAGGAAAGCCTGCTGCTGTGGGAATACCACTCGGCCCCGGTGCTGGATCTGGTGGGTGCCAGCAATTCCCGGGTCAGCTTCTCCATGCTGGAGCAGGAGCAGCCGGTGAACGTGGCCCTGGCCAAGAAGTTTGATCAGCCCGACTGGATCAACGTGTCGCTCTATAACCTGCCGCTGGAAGAGCAGGCCCTGTTCAAGGGCATATTGCTGATCCCCATCGGCGTGCTGGCGGTGGTGTTCCTGCGCATTATTGTCGGGGTAAAAACCTCGGGCACCTTTATGCCGGTGCTGATCGCTATGGCCTTTATTCAGACCAGCCTGCTGACCGGCCTGGTCGGCTTTCTGCTGATCGTGGGCACCGGACTGGTACTGCGCTCCTACCTCTCGCACCTTAACCTACTGCTGGTGGCGCGAATATCGGCGGTGATCATCATGGTCATCGGCATGATTGGCTTTTTCAGTATCGTCGCCTATCAGCTGGGCCTGACCGAGGGCATGAAGATCACCTTCTTCCCGATGATCATTCTGGCCTGGACCATAGAGCGCATGTCGGTGCTGTGGGAAGAAGAAGGTCCCAAGGAAGTGCTCAAGCAGGGCGGCGGCTCCCTGGTGGTGGCGGTCATGGCCTTCCTGGCCATGAACAACGAGTTTATTCGCCACCTCACCTTCAACTTCCTCGGCCTGCAGCTGATCGTGATGGCGGCGGTGCTGGTGCTGGGTAACTACACCGGTTATCGCCTGACCGAACTCAAGCGCTTCAAGCCCCTGGTAGACGAGCTGAAACATGATTAAAAACCTGCTTGCCAAATACGCCTCGCCCTTTGAGCTGGGCCGGCTCGGCATCATGGGCATGAACCGGCGCAATATTTCCTATATCAGCCGCTATAACCCGCGGCGGCTGTATCCGCTGGTGGACAACAAGCTCAAGACCAAGCAGATCGCCCTGGATGCCGGGGTGACCGTGCCCGAGATGGTCGGCGTTATCGAATACCAGCACCAGGTGGCCCACCTGTGGGACATGGTCAAGGACTGGCCGGGCTTTTGCATCAAGCCCGCCAAGGGCTCCGGCGGCAAGGGCATTACGGTGATCGTGGATCACGACCGCCAGAACTTTACCAAGCCCAGCGGCAAGGCCGAGACCATAGAGGATCTGGAACGCCACGTGTCCAACATTCTGGCCGGGCTTTACTCCCTGGGCGGCAAGCCGGACGTGGCGCTGATTGAAGCGCTGATCAATTTCGACGATGTGTTTGACGGTTTTTCCTATGAAGGCGTGCCCGATACTCGCGTGATCGTGTTCAAGGGCTTTCCCATCATGGCCATGATGCGGCTGTCCACCCAGGCGTCAGACGGCAAGGCCAACCTGCATCAGGGCGCCGTGGGCGTGGGCCTCGACATCAATACCGGCCGCGCCATTAGGGCGGTGCAGTTCAACCAGCCGGTGCGTCATCACCCGGACACCGGCCGGGATCTGTTCGAGCTCAAGGTGCCCTACTGGGAGCAGCTGCTCAACCTGTCTTCGTCCTGCTTTGAGATGTCGGGCCTGGGCTATATCGGCACCGACATGGTGCTCGACAAGCAAAAGGGCCCCATGCTGCTGGAGCTGAACGCCCGCCCCGGACTGGCGATACAGACCGCCAACGCCGCCGGCCTGGTGCCGCGCCTGCGCAAGATTGAAAAGCTCGGCCGCAAAATCACCTTGACCCCGGAAGAGCGCGTGGCCTTCTCCCGCAAGGAGTTTGCCACCGATTTGTGAAGGAATGAGAGTCGTAGGTTGGCGATGAGCGTAGCGAATCCCAACACGAAGGCGGCTGCGGCACGTTGGAATTCGCCGAGGCTCATTGCAGCCTACGGTCCGGTCATAACACATGCGCAAAGTAAAAACGGCGCCGGGGTTAATCCCGACGCCGTTCGTTCACCTCACGGGGTTTCCCCCTCACCCCTCACGGGTTTACAACCGGGTTTTGCGCTTTTGCCGCTGGCCCGGTTTGGGGCCCTGGCCACGGGAACCGGTAGGAGCCGGCTTTTTCGGGGCCGCGCCGGTACCGGTGCCCTTGACCCGCGTGTTGTGTTTGCGCACCGCCTTGCGAATACGGGCCACCTGCTTGAAGCGGTCGGCGGCATTCACGTCCACCTTGCTTTCCTGCTCCGGGGCCAGGCCGACTTCCTTGCGCAGGTAGTTGACCTGATCCAGCGGCAGCTCGGCCCAACCGCCTCGAGGCAGGTTCTTGGGCATTTCAATCTTGCCGTAGCGCACCCGCATCAGCCGGCTCACTTGCACGCCCTGGGATTCCCACAGCCGGCGCACTTCCCGATTACGGCCTTCCTTCAGGGTGACGTGGAACCAGAGGTTCATGCCCTCGCCGCCGGTGTATTTCAGGGTCTCGAAACGGGCCTCGCCGTCCTCGAGCATCACGCCCTTGCGCAGCCGCTGCAGCATGGCCTCATCCACTTCGCCAAACACCCGCACCGCATATTCCCGGTCAATTTCATGACGGGGGTGCATCAGCCGATTGGCCAGCTCGCCATCGGTGGTAAACAGCAGCAAACCGGAGGTGTTCACGTCCAATCGGCCCACCGCCACCCAGCGGGCGCCCTGCAACCTTGGCAGGCGGTCAAATACCGTGGGGCGGCCTTCCGGATCCTTGCGCGTGCTCACCTCGCCTTCCGGCTTGTGGTAAGCCAGCACGCGGCACACGATATCGCTTTCGGCCTGGGTTTCCACCAGGTGGCCGTCTACGCGAATCTGCTCGCTGCCGGTGACCCGGTCACCCAACACCGCCACCTTGCCGTTGACGCTGACCCGGCCCTGGCTGATCAGGCCCTCAATTTCCCGGCGCGAGCCCTTGCCGGCCCGGGCCAGCACTTTTTGCAGTTTTTCAGTCATGTCGTTCACTTATTCAAAAGGGGTCAGGCTGCCTGCGCCTTCGCGCACGATCACCGGGGTGTCGTCGTACAGGTCCACCACCGTGGTGGGCCGAGAGTCGATCACACCGCCGTCAATAATCAGATCCACCACCTTTTCCAGCCGGTTGCGGATTTCAAAGGGGTCGAATTCCGCCTCGCTCTCACCGGGCAAAATCAGGCTGCAGGACATCAGCGGTTCACCCAGGGCCTCAAGCAAGGCCAGGCTGATGGCATGATTCGGCACCCGCAGGCCAATGGTCTTGCGCTTGGGGTTCTGCAGCCGCTTGGGCACTTCCTTGGTGGCCCGCAGGATAAAGGTGTAGGCCCCCGGCGTGTTGTTTTTCATCAGCCGAAAGGCGGTGTTGTCGACCCGCGCATAGGCTGAAAGCTCGGACAGGTCCCGGCACACCAGGGTGAAGTTGTGCTCCTTGTCGATCTGGCGTATGCGGCAGATGCGCTCCATGGCGCTCTTGTCACCCACCAGGCAGCCGATGGCGTAACCCGAATCGGTGGGATACACCAGCACGCCGCCCTGGCGCACGATGGCCACGGCCTGGTTGATCAGCCGTGGCTGAGGGGTGTCTGGATGAATTTCAAAAAACTGACTCATGATTCCTCCCGGAATGATTTACAGAAAGCGCTCCCACACAGGGGTGGCTTCTTTAGGCAGCCACAACTGGCGCCCCAGCTCCCGCCACTGGCTGGGAAAGTGAAAATCGGAGCCCACCGAGGCGGCCAGGCCGTATTCCCGGCTCCACTTACCCAGCGTGGCACGTTCCTGTGGACTTTGCTGGGCCATGGACACCTCCATGGCGTCGCCACCGGCCTCGGCAAAGGCACTAAGCATTTTGCGCACCCACTTGTTCGACAGTTCGTAACGGGTGGGGTGTGCCAGCACCGCCACGCCGCCCGCGGCCTGTATGGCGCCGATGGCATCATCAAGAGAGCACCAGTCCGGCGGCGCATAGCCGGTATTGCCCCGGCTCAGAAACTTTTTGAATACCTTGCCCATGGAGTCGGCGGCGCCCTGCTCCAGCAGCCAGCGCGCCAGATGAGTTCGGGTAATGGCGGCGTTGCCGGCGATGGCCCTGGCGCCCTCATAGGCACCGGGATAGCGGGCCTTTTCCAGCCGTTCGCCCATCAGCCGGGCGCGGGCGTCGCGGCGGGCCCCCTGCTCGGCCAGCAGCCGGGACAGCCCTTCATGGCCGGGATCCAGGTTCAGGCCCACCACATGAATTTCCTTGTGCTCCCACAGCGCCGAGATTTCCACTCCGGTGACCAGCCGAATGCCATGGGCCTCGGCGGCGGTGCGCGCCTCGGCCAGTCCTGCCAGGGTGTCGTGGTCGGTCAGCGCCAGCACATCCACCTCCTTTTCGGCGGCCCGGGCCAGCAACTCACTGGGGCTCAGGCTGCCGTCAGAGGCGGTGGAATGGCTGTGCAGGTCGATGCGCATAAAAAAATCCTGTGGTCGTGCTTGACTTGCCACCGCAAATATCGTTTAACTGTATCCAGTTTTTCGATTAGCGAGACGAGCGCCATGTTGCAGCAAACTTCCACTCTGACCATTTGGTGGTGGCACACTCCCTGAAGCGGGTGTGATTTGCTGTATTCGTTCAACAGTCTCAGCGAACATAAAAGCCCGCAACTCTGCGGGCTTTTTTATTATCCAGTAAAAGGTGATGCGATGAAACCGACCTCTTTCATTTTTTGGCGATGGCAACCCGAAAACCGGCCTGTTCAGCAACCGGCATTCGCGTCCGTCACCGACGACGACATTGCCAGCCAGGTCATCAGACAGATCCCTGATGATCAGCATTAACTTATAAGGAATACCCAATGGCGCAAGGTCAGCTTCACGTTTTATTGCAGAATGCCCCCTATACCGATGATCCCCTGGCGTTATACGCCGCCCTCAGCCAGCCCGGCGACAACAGCCTGCTGCTGGAATCCGCCGAAATAGACACCAAGGCGGGCACTCAAAGCCTGCTGATGCTCGACGCCTGTGTTCGCCTGGTATGCCGAGGCCGGGACGTCACCCTTACCGCCCTTAATGCCAACGGCCAGCCCGCCCTTGCCCTGATTCACAGTGAACTGGGCGGCGAACGCACCGACACCCAGCTTACCGTAACCCTGGCCGAGGCCGACGCCGATCAGGACGAAGACAGCCGGCTAAAGGCCGCTTCCGTGCTGGAAACCATTCGGCTCATTCTGACCCGCTTTACCGCCGACAAGGGCCAGCAGCACCTGTTTATGGGCGGCACCTTCTCCTATGATCTGATTGCCTCCTTTGAACGCCTGCCCGAGGTGGCCGAGGGCATCAACCACTGCCCCGACTTCTGTTTTTACCTGGCGGAAACCCTGATCACCCTGGATCACGTAAAAGAGCAGTGCCACCTGGCCGCCTGCGCCTTTGACCCTGCCGAGCAGGCTCGGCTGCAGACCCGCCTCAATGCGCTGGCCGCCGCCTGTGGCGAGCGTTATGCCAGCCCCGAAGCTGACTCTGGGCTCAACGGCAAGGTCACAGCCAGCAAGAGCGACGCCGAGTTTCGTGCCGACGTGGAGCGGCTCAAGGGCAATATCGTGGCCGGTGACATCTTTCAGGTGGTGCCGTCGCGCTGCTTCACCCTGCCCTGCCCCAGCCCCCTGGCGGCCTACGGCAAGCTCAAGCAGACCAACCCCAGCCCCTACATGTTCTATGTGAACGACGAAGACTTCATTCTGTTCGGCGCCAGCCCCGAGAGCTCGGTGAAGTTTGACCATGACAGCCGCCAGGTGGAGATGTATCCCATCGCCGGCACTCGCCGCCGGGGCTTTAACCCGGACGGCAGCATTAACCTGGATCTGGACGGCCGCATCGAGCTGGATCTGCGCCAGGACGAAAAGGAAACCGCCGAGCACCTGATGCTGGTGGACCTAGCCCGCAACGACATTGCCCGCATCAGCGAGCCCGGCAGCCGCTATGTAAAGGATCTGCTGAGCGTGGATCGCTACAGCCACGTCATGCACCTGGTGTCTCGCGTCGTGGGCACACTGCGTGCCGATCTCGACGCCCTGCACGGCTATCAGGCCTGCATGAACATGGGCACCCTCACCGGCGCCCCCAAAATTCGCGCCAGCGAGCTTATTCGCGAGGTGGAAGGCCAGCGCCGGGGCAGCTACGGCGGTGCCGTGGGCTATGTGAACGGCCTGGGCGATATGGACACCTGCATCGTGATCCGCTCCGCCTTTGTCAGCCAGGGCCTTGCCCATGTGCAGGCCGGCGCCGGCGTGGTGTATGACTCCGACCCGCAGTCGGAAGCCGACGAAACCCGCAACAAGGCGGCGGCGGTGCTCAATGCCATCGCCCTTTCTCACGGCACCACACTGGCGGAGGTGAGCCAATGAGCCAGACCATTTTCCTGCTCGACAACTACGACTCCTTTACCTACAACCTGGTGGATCAGTTCCGCGCCCTGGGTGCCACGGTGAACATTTACCGCAATACCGTGCCGGTGGCCCAGCTGCTCACCGCCATGGAGCAGGCGGAGAACCCGGTGCTGGTGCTTTCCCCCGGTCCGGGCAAGCCCGCCGACGCCGGCAATATGCCCGCCCTTATCGAACAGTGCCTGGGCCGCTTTCCCGTGCTGGGCATCTGCCTCGGCCATCAGGCCCTGGTGGAGCACTACGGCGGTACGGTGGAAAGCGCCGGCGAAATCAAGCACGGCAAGAGCTCACTGATCAGCCACAGCGGTAACGGCGTGTTCAGCGGGCTGACCAACCCGTTGCCGGTGGCCCGTTACCACTCCCTGGTGGGCAGCAACATTCCCGCCGGCCTTGAGGTGATTGCCGACTTCAACGGCATGACCATGGCGGTACAGGACAAGGCCAACCGGGTGCTGGGCTTTCAGTTCCATCCCGAATCCATCATGACCACGGACGGGGCGCGCCTGCTGGCCCAGAGTCTGGAATTTATTACCAACAAGGAGAACGCCGCATGAGCCAGGCCATGGAGCAACTTTACCGGGGCGAACACATCAGCCGTGAGCAGGCCCACGCCCTGTTTGAGCAGGTGATGAGCGGCGATATGGACCCGATCGTGCTGTCTTCCCTGCTGACCGCACTGAAGATCAAGGGCGAAACCCCGGATGAGATCGCCGGCGCCGCCAGCGCCCTGCTGGCCGCCGCCAAGCCCTTTCCGCGCCCCGATTACGCCTTTTGCGACATCGTCGGCACCGGCGGTGACGGCATGAACACCATTAACGTCTCCACCACCTCGGCGCTGGTGGCCGCCGCCTGCGGCATCAAGGTGGCCAAGCACGGCAACCGGGGCGTGTCCTCCAAGTCGGGCTCCTCCGATCTGCTGGAGCAGCTCGGCATTCGCCTGGATCTGAACCCGGAACAGGCTCGTCACTGCCTGGACGAGACCAATGTGTGCTTTTTGTTTGCCCCCCACTACCACGGCGGCATTCGCCACGCCATGCCGGTGCGCCAGGCCCTGAAAACCCGCACCATCTTTAACGTGCTGGGTCCGCTGATCAACCCGGCCCGCCCCAGCTTTATGGTGCTGGGCGTATACAGCCCGGCGCTGGTGCGCCCCATCGCCGAAACCCTGGTGGCCATGGGCCTGACCCGCGGCATGGTGGTGCACGGCAGCGGCCTGGACGAAATTGCTATTCACGGCACCACCCACATTGCCGAGATCAATGGCGACACCATTACCGAATATGACATCACCCCCGAAGAGCTGGGACTGGAGCGCCATGACATCAGCGCCATTGTGGGCGGCGAGCCGGCGGAAAACCGCCGCATTACCGAGGCCCTGCTGGCCGGAGAAGGCACCCTGGCCCAGCAGAGCGTGATTGCCATGAACGTGGCGCCGCTGCTGCTGATGAGCGGCCAGGTGGAAAACCTCAAGCAGGGCGTGGAGCGGGCGCTGTCCGTGTTAAGATCCGGCCATGCCATGGGCGTGGTTAAACAACTGGCGGAGTTGAGTCAATGCTGAATACGGTGCTCGGCAAAATCGTTGCCGACAAAAAAATCTGGGTAGAGGAACGCAAGCAAAGCCAGCCCCTGGCGAGCTTTGAAGCCGGCCTCACCCCCAGTGATCGCCCCTTTGCCGAGGCCCTGGCCGCCGGCAAACCGGCCTTTATTCTGGAGTGTAAAAAAGCCTCGCCTTCCAAGGGGCTGATTCGGGAGGTGTTTGATCTGGATGCCATTGCCGGCGTCTATGGCCGCTACGCCTCGGCCATTTCGGTGCTGACCGACGAGAAATACTTTCAGGGTCGCTTTGAGTTTGTCACGCAAGTGCGCAATCAGGTCACCCAGCCGGTGATCTGCAAGGACTTTATTATCGACCCCTATCAGATCAAGCTGGCCCGTCATCACAACGCCGACGCCATTCTGCTGATGCTGTCGGTACTGAATGACGAAGAGTATGCCGAGCTTGCCGCCGTGGCCGAGTCCCTGAACATGGGCGTGCTCACCGAAGTGATCGACGAGGACGAAGTGGCCCGTGCCCTGACACTGGGTGCCAAAGTCATTGGCATCAACAACCGGGATCTGCGGGATTTGAGCATCGATCTCGACCGCACCAAACGGCTGGCGGCGCTGATCCCCGACGACCGCGTGGTCATTTCCGAGTCCGGTATTCACCACCACGGCCAGACCAAGGAACTCTCGGCCCATGCCGACGGCTTTCTGGTGGGCAGCTCGCTGATGGCCGAAGACGATCTGGACCTCGCGGTGCGCCGTCTGATCCTCGGCGACAACAAAATCTGTGGCCTGACACGTCCGGAAGACGCCGCCGCCGCCCATGAGGCCGGCGCCGTCTATGGCGGCCTGATTTTTGTGGAAAAAAGCCCCCGTTGCGTGAACCTGGACCAGGCCCGCGGCGTGATGGCCGCAGCCCCGCTCAACTACGTGGGCGTGTTCCAGAATCACGCCGTGGAAGACGTGGTCGCCACCGCCACCGAGCTGAGCCTCGCTGCGGTTCAGCTGCACGGCTCTGAGGACGACGACACCATCAACCAGCTTAAAACCCGGCTGCCCGGCGTGGCCATCTGGAAAGCGGTGGCGGTAAGCAACGAACTGCCGGCCCTGCCGAAAAATGCCGACCGGCTGCTGTTTGATACCAAATCCGGCAATCAAAACGGCGGCACCGGGCTGGCCTTTGACTGGGCACTGTTAAACGACATCGACAAGGCCAATGCCATGCTGGCGGGCGGGCTCACCCCCGACAACGCCGCCACCGCGGCAAGTCAGGGCTGTCGCGGCCTGGACTTTAACTCCGGCGTGGAAAGCGCCCCCGGCCAAAAAGACGCAGCCAAACTCAAGGCGGCCTTTGCCACCCTCAGACATTACGGACGCAGGACACAAAAATGAGCTTACTTAACCCCTTTTTCGGCGACTTCGGCGGCATGTATGTACCGCAAATCCTGATGCCGGCACTGCTGCAACTGGAGCAGGCCTTTGTCGATGCCCAGCAGGATCCGGAATTTGACCGCGAATTTCGCGAGCTGCTGGCGGAATACGCCGGCCGCCCCACTCCGCTCACGCGCGTGCGCAACCTGGCCGCCAACACCAAGACCCGCATCTACCTGAAGCGGGAAGACCTGCTGCACGGCGGCGCCCACAAAACCAACCAGGTACTGGGCCAGGCACTGCTGGCCAAGCGCATGGGCAAGACCGAGATCATCGCCGAAACCGGCGCCGGTCAGCACGGCGTGGCCACCGCCCTGGCCTGTGCCCTGCTCGGCCTCAAGTGCCGGGTATACATGGGCGCGGTGGACTGCGAGCGGCAAAAGCCCAACGTCTTCCGCATGAAGCTGATGGGCGCCGAAGTGATTCCGGTGCACTCCGGCTCTGCCACCCTCAAGGACGCCTGCACCGAGGCGCTGCGCGACTGGGCCGCCAACTATGAGCAGGCACACTACCTGCTGGGCACCGCCGCCGGCCCCCACCCTTTCCCCACCATAGTGCGGGAATTTCAGCGCATGATTGGCGAAGAAGCCAAGATACAGATTGTGGAGCACGAAGCGCGCCTGCCCGATGCGGTGATCGCCTGCGTGGGCGGTGGCTCCAACGCCATTGGCCTGTTTGCCGACTTTATTGAGGAAGAGAGCGTCAGACTCATCGGCGTGGAGCCGGCGGGCAAGGGCATTCACACCGGCGAGCACGGCGCCACCCTGGGGGAAGGCACCAAGGGCGTGTTCTTTGGCATGCTGTCGCTGATGATGCACGACGAAGACGGCCAGGTGGAAGAGTCCTACTCCGTTTCCGCCGGCCTCGACTTTCCTTCGGTTGGCCCCCAGCACGCCTATCTGGCCACCACCGGCCGGGCCCAGTATGTGTCGGTAACCGATGACGAAGCCCTGGATGCCTTTCAGGCCCTGGCACGCAACGAGGGCATTATTCCGGCGCTGGAATCTTCACACGCCTTAGCCTACGCCCTGAAAATGGCCGAGGCCGAGCCGGAAAAAGAACAAGTATTGGTGGTTAACCTGTCCGGTCGTGGCGACAAGGACATCTTTACCGTGGCCGATATTCTGGAGCAAAAAGGAGAAATCAAATGAGCCGCTACCACCGCCTGTTCGAGCAACTGAATGCCAGCAACGAAGGCGCCTTTGTGCCCTTCGTAACCCTGGGCGATCCCACGCCGGAGCACTCGCTCAAGGTGATTGATGCCCTGGTGGCCGGCGGCGCCGATGCCCTGGAGCTGGGCATTCCCTTCTCCGATCCCATTGCCGACGGCCCCACCATTCAGGCCGCCACCCTGCGTGCCCGCAATGCCGGCACCCGCACCCAGACCTGCTTTGACATTCTGAAAAAAGTGCGGGAAAAGTACCCCGAGTTGCCCATCGGCCTGCTGGTGTATGCCAACCTGGTGTATGCGCCGGGTGTAGACAGCTTCTACTCCCGCGCCGCCGAGGCCGGGGTAGATTCGGTGCTGGTGGCCGATGTGCCGCTGGAGATGGCCGCGCCGTTCAAGGCCGCCGCCGACCAGGCCGGCATTGAAAGCATTTACATCGCGCCGCCCAACGGTGACGAAGCCACCCTCAAGGCGGTGGCGGAAACCGGCGCCGGCTATACCTACCTGCTGAGCCGTGCCGGCGTAACCGGCACCGAAACCAAGGCCGGCAAACCGGTAGACACCCTGCTGGCCACCCTGGCCAAATTCAATGCGCCGCCGTCCCTGCTCGGCTTTGGTATCTCCAGCCCCGATCAGGTGCGCGATGCCATTGCCGCCGGTGCCGCCGGTGCCATCTCCGGCTCCGCCGTGGTCAAGATCATCGAACAACACCTGGACCAGCCCCAGGCCATGCTCGATGCCCTCACCGCCTTCGTAAAAGAGATGAAGGCCGCGACGCGCAAGTAAGACGTTGGACGTGAGGAGTAAGGGATGAGAAAAAACTCCCCCACTTTCCTCACGACTCAGAATGGCACCAGGGTTAGCCCTGGTGCCATTTTTTCGGCTTCAAACGCTTCAGCTACTTTACCGCTGACCACCTATTGGCATGGCGGTTCCGGTATGGCTACAATGGCTTCCTATCGGCAACGCCGATGCTTCGTATAACCTCACTGATAAGGGGTGAGGGTCTCTACCTGGAGCCGTAAATTCCAGATTACGAAGAGAAAGTGCATGGCGCTTTTCTCTTTGTACATCGTCAATAATCAGGCAAGAGAAAAGCGCTTGTTGATATCCCTTGAATGGAGACACAAGCGTGAACCAAACCACCTTTATTCAGCAACTCCCGAAAGTTGAACTGCACCTGCATATCGAAGGCACCCTGGAGCCGGAAATGATGTTCGAGCTGGCGCAACGCAACCAGATAGCCCTGCCGTTTAACACGCCGGAAGCCGTGCGCGCCGCCTATCAGTTCAGCAACCTGCAATCCTTCCTCGACACCTACTATCAAGGTGCCAGGGTTCTGATCCACGAGCAGGACTTTTACGATCTGACCTGGGCCTATTTGCTGCGTTGCCAGGCAGATAACGTCATCCATACCGAAATCTTCTTTGACCCGCAAACCCATACCGAGCGGGGCATTGCCTTTGACACCGTGCTCAACGGCATTGACCGGGCACTGCGTGACGGCCGGGAGCAGCTGGGCATCAGCAGTCACCTCATCATGTGCTTTCTGCGCCACCTGGACGAAGACAGCGCCTTTGACACCCTGCGCATGGTACTGCCGCACAAGGACAAAATTGTGGCCGTCGGCCTCGACTCGTCGGAGTTGGGCCATCCGCCGGAGAAATTTGAGCGCGTGTTTCAGGAGGCGATTGGTCACGGCTTTCTGACCGTGGCCCATGCCGGAGAAGAAGGGCCGGTTGAGAACATTCACAACAGCCTTGAGCTGCTGAGCATTTCACGCATCGATCATGGCGTGCGCTGTGTGGACGATTCGGCCTTGGTGGAGAAACTGGCCCAACGTCGCGTGCCCCTCACCGTTTGCCCGCTTTCCAATACCAAGCTGAAGGTGTTTGACCATATGGATCGGCACAACATCGTTGAGCTGCTGCGCCGAAATGTCTGTGTGACCATCAACTCGGATGATCCGGCCTACTTTGGCGGCTACATGACCGATAACTTTCAGGCGGTAGCCAATAGCCATGCACTGACGCCGCAAGAACTGGCACAATTTACCCTCAATGCCATTGAGGCCAGTTTTATCGACGACGCCCACAAGCAGCGGCTGACACGGCAAGTGCAGGACTTTATGCACCAGGCACTCGCCTAAGAGATAACAGAACGGAAAACGGGGCGGTTCTGCCCCGTTTTCCCCTCTCCTCAGGATGGTGGGACCAGCCCCGGCTTCAAGGCTTATGTGGCAACTCAGTCCACTACTGCCATAAACTCTGTTGGCTTTAGTTTACGGGGGCAACGTGAGGTAGCCCAAACGGCCGTTGGTTTAGTCCTGGCTCTCAATGCCAAAATACCGCCGGTGCAGCTCGCGGATTTCTTCGGCCAGCTCCGGCACCGGGCCGGCCACGGGAATATCGGGGGCCACTTCGTTGATGGTGAGGGCTGTTACCGGTGAGCCGGGCAGGCCCCATTGCTCGCACCAGACGGAAAATTGGCCAGAGGAGCTGGCAAACACAATTCGCCCAAGACCCGCCCAGGCGTGGGCGGCGGAGCACATGGGGCAGTGCTCGCCCGAGGTATAGAGGGTGGCGCGGGCGCGCTCGGTTTCATCCAGGTTTTCGGCGGCCCAGCGGGCCAGGGCAATTTCCGGGTGCCAGGTGGGCTCGCAGGTGTGAATACGGTTGCGGTCTTCCGCCAGCACGGCGCCGTCGGCCGATACCAGCACGGAGCCAAAGGCCATGTCGCCCTCGTTCAGGGCTTCTTCGGCCAGCTCCACACAACGGCGCAAATGGCGCAGATCCTGGTGAGTGATGGTCATGCTTTTCTCCTTATGGCGTTAACCGATTTTCCATACTGTTGGCCATAAGGTACTGAAGAAAGAAAAGGTTTAAAAGCGGGAGCATACGGGAGGAAACGTAAAACGGGTGGGCACAAGCCGCCTGCGCTCCATTTGGCAGGCGGCCAGGTTTAGGTTACTCGTTGCCGGTCAAAGGCTGCAGGTTGCTCGCCACACGGGCGCGCTTCAGTCGCAGGGGGGCATAGATCAGCGCTCCCACCAGGAACAGGCCCAGATAACCGATCAGCGGATAGAAAAAGGCCACCAGCTGGGTAAAGCCGGCGAAGCTGGCCACAAAGCCCACTACCAGGGTGATGATGCTGAAGCGGTTGGCTGCCGGGGTGCGCATTTCCACAAAGCGGGCAACAAAGGCATAGAACATGCTGGCACCGGTGCTGAAGATCATGCCAAACAGCACAAAGGCCATGGCCTTGGCCAGCCAGGGGGAAATGCCGTCAATGATCTTGAGCAACGGCAGGGCATAGCCGGCCACCTGATCGATTTGCGAGAACATGGCCAGGTGGCTGATCATGATCATTACCCCCACCCCAAGGCCGCCCAGCAGGCCACCCCAGCGGGCAATGCGGGCATTGGGCTCGGCCCCACCCATCACCAGCGACATGGCCGCGCCCACGGCAATATTGAACGACACATAGTTCACCGCCGACACCAGCCAGTGCGGCAGGGTGGACTCCACGCTCTCGGCAATGGGCGCCAGCTCGGCAAAACTGCGATCCATGGTCAGCAGGCTGAAAATACAGATAAGGATCAGCGCCAGCACCAGAAATGGGGTAATGCTGCCAATCAGTGCCACCACCCGACGCACGTTCAGCATCAGGGTTGCGCCCATCATCAAGGTCATCAGCACGCTGCCCACCATGGAAGGCAGGCCAAACTGCTGGTGCAGGGTGGAGCCGGCGCCGGCGATCATCACCACACCCACGCCAAACAGGGTAAAGATGATCACGCCATCCACGATCACGCCCAGGTAGCGGCCGCTTATCTGATACACCACGGTTTTATGGGAGCGGGTTTGCGTGCGGCTGCCCAGCCAGGTGAGCATCATGCCCAGATAGGCAAACAGCGCCGTAGCCACCACTGCCGCCGCCGTGCCCAAATAACCAAAGCTGGTGAAGTACTGCAGCACTTCCTGACCAGAGGCAAACCCCGCCCCCACGATAATGCCAATAAATGCACTGGCGATTTTGATGATGTTCCACATGATCGTCGGTTAATCCCTTTAAAAGCCAAAAAATAACAACACTGATGGTTAAATGGGCAATATATGTGTTTGTCACAATATAAGGCCGGCGACCATATCAGAGGCGACCGGCCAGTGCCATTACACCTTGGTAGCAAGGATCAACAATGAGACTCAGTCCAACGTTTGCACACCCCCGCCGTTGACGAACAGGGTCTGGCCGCTCACCCAGCAAGACACGGGAGCGGCGAAATAGAGCACGGCGCCGGCAATGTCATCCGCCTCGCCCAGGCGCTTGAGCGGAGTGTGGGCCAGCATGCCGGCCTCGATTTCAGGAGTGAGCACCGAGGCCAGGGCGTCGGTGCGAATGGCCCCCGGGGCCACGGCGTTCACACGTATACCGGCGGGGCCGTAGTCGAACGCCAGGTTGGCGGTCATGTGATTGATGGCGGCCTTGGATGACGCATAGGCACTGATGGCCGGGCTTCTGTTGATGGAGCTCATCGACGACATATTGATGATGGAGCCGTAGCCGGCCTTGGCCATGTGCGGGGCGCACAACTGGGCCAGTCGCCAGGTGCTGAACACGTTCAGATCAAAGGTGCGGGCAAACGCTTCAACGGTCAGCGTGGCCGGGCTTTCGCGGCCGGCACCGCCTCCGCCTACGTTGTTCACCAGAATGTTGATTTGGCCAAATTCCGCCAGGGTCTGGTTAACCAGCCCGGTCAGATCGTCGTCCTGGGTAACGTTGCAGGCCATGGCCACGGCCTTGCCGCCGTCATGGCGAATTTCCTCGGCGGTGGCCTCGGCATCATCCAGTTTCAGATCCGCCACCACCACACTGGCGCCATGGGCCGCCAGCATGGTGCAGCACCCCCTGCCGATGCCGTTGGCGCCGCCGGTGATAATGGCCACCTTGCCGGAAAGATCGAAAAGTTCAGCGGGTTTCATCGCGAGCTCCTGTCAGGGTTTCTCAAGCGAAATCAGGTGATCGGCCACCGCCTGCCAGGCCGGCAGCGAAAGCGGATCATTGGCGCCGTTGGCCGCCACCGGGTGGGAAGCAAAGCGCACCAGCACCATCTCGGCGGCCGGGTCAATGTAGATGGTCTGGCCATGCACGCCACGGGCGGCAAAGGCGCCGTTGGGGTTGTGGGTTACCCACCACATATTGCGATAAGACCAGCCTCTTAGCTTGTCAAAACCCGCCCGGGCAAAGGCCTCCTGGCTGCCGCCACGCAGAATGTCGTCGATGGCCGCCGCCGGCAGCAACGGCTCGCCCTGCCAGCGGCCCTGGTTTCGCACCAGCTCGCCCAGACGGGCCATGTCACGCAGGCCGGTATTCAGCCCGCCGCCGGCAAAGGGAATGCCCAGCTCGTCCACCTGGTAATAGGCGCTCTGCTCCATGCCGATGCGCCGCCAGATTTTTTCCGACAGCAACTCGGCCACCGAGGTGTCGGTCACGCGGGAAATCACCCAGCCCAGGGCATCGCTGTTTACGGTCTTGTAGCCAAAGGCCTGGCCGTGCTCCCCCAGCTTCTGCACCCCGGCCAGGTAGTCAAGGTAGCCCACCGGCCCGGAGTAACCCTGTGGCTTGGGCCAGGGGCTGCCGGCGGTGGAGAATTGCCACACCTCGGCATTCGGATCGGCATAGTTTTCGCTGTATTGCAGTCCCGTGGTCATGTCCATCAGCTGGCGCACGCTGGCGTCGCCAAAGGCAGAGCTCGCCAGCTCCGGCACATAGTCGGCTACCTTTCTGGTTGCATCCAGCCTGCCTTCGGCCACCAGCACCGCGGCCAGCAGGCCGGTCACCGACTTGGTCACCGACATCACGGCGTGCTGACCGTCTTCCTTCAACGCCCCGAAATAGCGTTCATACACCACGTCCCCCCGGTGCAGAATGATCAGGCCATCGGTGTAATTGCGCGTCAGGGCGTCGGCAAAGGTGATGGGCTGCTCGCTTCCCCAGGGCAGAAAGCGCAGCTTGTCGATAAGCGGATCCAGGCGATAGTTCAGCGGCACGGGCGCTCCCAGGCCGCGAGACACTTCCACCGTGGGCATAAATTCACGCATGTGCGCCACGCTGTAACGCAGGGCGGGAAATTCAAAAAAGGAACCATCGGCGGCACGCAGGCGTTTTTCCGGTGGCGGTGGAAAGCCCTGCATCCAGCCCCGAGTGTTGGGATTGCTGTCGTCAACGGAAAGCCGTGTTGCCGACGCCGGCTGTGCCAGCAGAATGAAAAGCAGGCCGGCGGTGGCCCACGGCGTCTTAAGCCCGGTCATGATGTTCTCCCGCGCCAGATTGGGGTTATGCGGGTGAGTATAGACTCGGTCGCGTTTGAAGCGAATGAGGTAGAGGGGCGAAGCAGCCTCGTGTAAGGCCCACAAAGAAGAAAGCGCCCTTACGGGCGCCAATGCAGGCGAGTCGCGTGCCTCACCCCGCCTGCCTTTCCATCGCCTGGAGTAATCTAAGCGGCGGCAATCACATTGCCGGCCAGCCAGCCGGTGTAAGCCACATACACCGTCAGCAAAAAGGCGCCTTCAAAACGGTTGATACGCCCCTGCCGACCCTTGAAGCCAAAGCCCAGCACAAACAGCGACAGGGTCAGCACTATCATCACCATAAAGTCGCGACTGAGCACCTCCGGCATCACCTCCAGCGGGTGAATAATGCCGGCCAGACCCACCACCGCCAGGGTGTTGAAAAGGTTGGAGCCAATCACGTTGCCCAGGGCCAGGTCATGCTCGTTTTTGCGAATGGCGGCAATGGACGATGCCAGCTCCGGCAGCGAGGTGCCGATGGCCACAATGGTCAGGCCAATAATCAAGTCACTCACGCCAAAGGCCTGGGCCACGTTCACTGCGCCCCACACCAGAATGCGCGAGCTGATGATCAGCAGCACCAGGCCGGCCAGCAGCCAGAACAGCGCCTTTTTCAGGCTCATCAGGTTGTCGTCCAGCTCCCTTTCCTGCTCGGCGGCCATGCTGTCATTACCGTCCCGCAGGCCCTGACGAATGCTCCAGGCCATCAGCAGCACAAACACCACCAGCAGCATGATGGCATCGGTCCGCGCCAGCCAGCCGTTCCACAACAGGCTGAGGGACAGCAGGGTGATCAGCAGCAGTATGGGCAGTTCCTTGCGCAGCACCTGGGAATGCACGGCAATGGGGCTTATCAGCGCCGTTATCCCCAGGATCAACCCGATATTGGCGATGTTGGAGCCATAGGCATTACCCAGCGCCAGGCCGGGGTTGCCTTCCAGCGCCGAGATAATAGACACCACAATTTCCGGCGCCGAGGTTCCAAAGCCCACGATCACCATGCCGATCAGCAAGGGGGGCATGCCCGCATGACGGGCGGTGGCAGAGGCGCCATCCACGAAACGATCGGCACTCCACACCAGCACCGCAAGGCCCAGCAAAATGGCAGCAACAGACATCAGCATGGTGATTTACCCCCATGAACAGGGGCAGACAGAAGAAATGACAGGCAAGACATGTTCATAAGCGCTCTTGGGGCGGGACACGACAACCAAGACGCACCATCTCCCGCCCGGTGGATGGTTGCGTCTCGAGTCTCATCAATCCGTCAGGACACGACTGCCATAAGCCTTTGGCTCAGAGATTGTTGACAGCCGTTTCGGCGGTTGCCGAACGATTACTCCCTCAAGAGGCGCATATTGTGACAGCTTGCGCCCGGCAATAAAAGGGGCACCGACCACACTCGTTCACATCCATGAACGGCACTAGGCTCAAGCGTTGGCGAGCACACGCGCCACGCCGCCAAACAACTGCTCAACCTCGCTTGGAGTGGAGATAAAGGGCGGGCCAAACTGCAGGGTGTCTCCGCCAAAGCGCACGTAATAGCCCGCCTGCCACAGTGCAATGGCCAGCTCCATGGGCCGGCGCGCCGGCTCGCCCGGGTATGACGCCAGCTGCACCGCTCCGGCCAGGCCGCAGTTGCGAATGTCCACTACATGGGGCAGTCCTCTGAGCCGATGGATCTGCTCCGCGAACACCGGCATCAGCGCCCGCACCCTGCCCGGCATTTCCTCTTCAACGAGAATATCAAGCGACGCCATGGCGGCGGCGCAGGCCAGGGGATGGCCGGAATAGGTATAGCCATGGGGGAACTCCACCATGTAGTCCGGCCCCGGCTGCGCCATAAAGGCCTGATAAATATGCTCCCTGGCGATGACCGCCCCCATGGGCACCACCCCGTTGGTGAGCTGCTTGGCCAGATTCATGATGTCGGGTACCACACCGAAAAAATCGGCGCCGAACAGTTCGCCCATGCGGCCCAGGCCGGTGATCACCTCGTCGAAAATCAGCAGAATATCGTGTCGATGGCAAATATCCCGCAACCGCTGCAAATAGCCCACCGGCGGCACGATGACACCGGCCGAGCCGGACATGGGCTCCACGATCACCGCCGCGATATTGGAGGCGTCGTGCAGCTCAATCAGCCGTAGCAAATGTTCGGCCAGCTCCGCGCCCTGTTCGGGCTGGCCCCGGCTGAAGGCGTTTTCCGCCAGCAAGGTGTGAGGCAGGTGATCCGCGTCCACCAGCTGACCGTAGTGCTTGCGATTGGCGCCGATTCCCCCCAGGCTGGTGCCGCCCATGTTCACCCCGTGATACCCCCTGGCCCGACCAATGAGCCGGGTCTTTTCCGGCTTGCCGCGGGCACGCCAGTAGGCCCGGGCCATTTTCAGGGCGGTGTCGGCACACTCGGAGCCGGAGTTGGTAAAAAACACGCGGTTAAGGTCGGCGGGCGCCAGCGCCGCCAATCGTTCGGCCAGCGCAAAGGCCAGGGGATGGCCGGTCTGAAACCCGGGGGCATAATCCAGGGTATGCAGCTGACGATGAATGGCTTCAATGATTTTCGGGTGTTTGTGCCCCAGGCCGGTGCACCACAGCCCGGAGAGGCTGTCGAACAGCCGGCGGCCGTCCACATCGGTAAAATAGGCACCGTCCGCCCCGGCCAGCAGCCGGGGCGCGGCCTTGAAGGCCCGGTTGCCGGTAAAGGGCATCCAGAAGGCGTCCAGGCTGAGCCGGCGCGCCACTTCCTGCTTGTCGTCTGCATCTGTCAGGGAATTCATCACTGGCTCCCACCGCCATTATCGCTCCTACCACTATGGCCGATAAATGCCAGGATGAGCACCCAGTGCCGACGTTAAATGCGAGTTCCGTTCGCTGCCACTGCGCCCGTGCCGTGCTTTCGATGGCACCGGCTGAAAGTGGCGAACGGCATCACTCCCCTTCCAGCTCGCGAATGCGGGCCTTGAGCCGGGCCACTTCCGCCTCCAGCTCGGCAATACGGGCCTGAGCGTCCCCTGCCGGCGCCACCGGGGCCGATGGCTCGGTCACCGGGGCATCGCCAAAGAGGTGGGCATAGCGCGATTCCCGCTTGCCGGGCTGTCGCTCCAGCTTGACCACAAAGGGGCCCTTTTCCATCAGGCTGTGCAGGCAGTCGTCCACCTCACTGACATCGCCAAACGGATGCAGGCGGGCGCAGCGGCTGCGCAGCTCCCCCGGGGTTTGCGGGCCACGCAGCAGCAGCTCGCAGACAATGGCCAGCTCACCGGCGCTGAATTGCAGCTCGCCAAACTCGGTGTTGCAGAAGCGATGCTGATACTTGGCGGCACGGGCGTTAAAACCGGCCACGTTGTTCACCAGACGACGGGCCCCCAGCGTGTTGAGCACCGACTGCACGTCGCGCTCGGCGAGGCTCATCACCGGATCCCGGTTGCTTTTCTGGTTGCAGGCGTTAACCAGTGAATTGAGGGTAAGCGGATAGACATCGGGGGTGGACACCTGCTTTTCAATCAGGCAGCCAATCACGCGTTGCTCGAGGGCAGAGAGTTTTTCCATAACCAGGCTCCTTGTGTTCTGCCTAAAGACTACCGGACACCCCTCAAAACACCAGCATTTTCCGTCGCTTACTGCGTTCCTTCGCGCCCTCTCCATGGCGCCGGTGCTGCCACAGGCCGCGCGCATGGCCGCCGAAACCCCGCGATTACCAGCACGCCGCCGACTTCGGTGAGCCGGCAGTGGCAGCCCCATTGGCACAAATTTTGCCTCGATACTCGCACTAACAGGATCCGCTTTGGTGCAACCCCGTCTCACGCCGCACCAAAGCGGGCAACGTCATAATCAGGTGGCGGGTGCTAAGGTAAATCATGCTGCATTTCGGTGCAGGCGACCCTATCTGGGGCACCGGTCACCGTTACGGAGGAAATCGCGTGGAATCAATCAGCAGCGCTATCGGCGAGCTGTCGCAAAGTGCCAATACAATGTTCATCCTGCTGGGGGCCATACTGGTGTTTGCCATGCATGCCGGGTTTGCCTTTCTGGAGGTGGGCACCGTCAGGCGCAAGAACCAGGTCAATGCCCTGGCCAAAATCATGAGCGATTTTGGCTTTTCGGCCCTGGCCTATCTGTTCGTCGGCTACTGGCTGGCCTACGGCGTCACCTTTTATGACAGTGCCGCCGTGCTGTCCCAGAACCACGGTTATGAGCTGGTCAAATTCTTTTTCCTGATGACCTTTGCCGCCGCCATTCCAGCCATCATCTCCGGCGGCATCGCCGAGCGCGGACGTTTCTGGCCCTTCCTGATCGCCTCGGCGCTGGTGGTGGGACTGGTCTACCCGCTGTTTGAAGGCATTGCCTGGAACGGTAACCATGGCATTCAGGACTGGCTGGAAGACCGGTTTGGTGCACCCTTTCACGATTTTGCCGGCTCTGTTGTGGTGCATGGCGTCGGAGGCTGGCTGGCGCTGGTGGCGGTGCTTTTGCTGGGCATTCGCCACGGGCGCTACAAGGGCGGGCGGCTGGTGGCCTTTCCGCCCTCCAATATTCCCTTTCTCGGCCTTGGCGCCTGGATTCTTTGCATCGGCTGGTTCGGCTTTAATGTTATGTCGGCCCAAACGCTGGATGGCATTTCCGGACTGGTGGCGGTCAACAGCCTGATGGCCATGGTCGGTGGCATCATCAGCGCCCTGATCGCCGGCCGCAACGACCCCGGATTTATCCATAACGGCCCCTTGGCCGGGCTGGTGGCGGTTTGCGCCGGATCCGATGTCATGCATCCCCTTGGTTCATTGCTGGTGGGTGGCGTCGCCGGGGTACTCTTTGTCTGGGCCTTCACTCAGGCCCAGAACCGCTGGAAAATCGACGACGTGCTGGGGGTCTGGCCCCTGCATGGGCTGTGTGGCCTCTGGGGCGGCATTGCCGCGGGCATTTTCGGCAGCGAGGCGCTGGGTGGCCTGGGCGGCGTCAGCCTGATGTCCCAGTTGCTGGGCTCACTGCTGGGGGTCGCCATTGCCCTGCTGGGAGGCCTTGTCATCTACGGCCTGATCAAGGTTCTGGTGGGATTGCGGCTGGATGCCGAGCAGGAATATAACGGCGCGGATCTGAGCATTCACCGCATTGAGTCCAGCTCCGACGACCGTTAACACCACGTCAGGCCTTGTGCCCTGAACAACCGGCCCGGCACCGTCCTGGGCCGGTTGTTTATGACTGGCGATACGAGGGAGTGGCCACCACCGCGGTCGCTTCCTCCAAGGTCTGGCGCCGCCTGCTTATGCCGCCACCGGATTGTCCTCCAGCGGGGGCAGGCCATGAGCGGCCCGGGCCCGGTTGCAGGCGCCCTCGGCGTCATAGGCCTCAAAATCCCGGCAGGGGCCGGGCCGATTTTCATAAATGGAGCAGGACACGCAGCCGCCCACCTCCCCTTCCAGCGCCACACAACGGGGCGATGGCTGGTTGGTGCCACGCATGGCCAGACGGGTAAAAGACACCGGCTCGGTCAGAGGCTCGGGCACGGCAAAGTCGCTGTGCACTTCTCCCCAGTAAAAAGACACACGAAAAAACGCACAGCAGGCACCGCAATTCAAACAGGGATTGCCACCACTCATTAACGCCTTACCTCCAGGCAAAACCAAAACAGTGACGAAAACAGCAACAATGAAAAACGGGAAAGACCCCGTGACGGGAACAACGGAAAAGAAACTGGCGAACGGGTCGACTGCCCGACGCGACGTGCCGGTGGAAACTCCCAGGCTGGAAAAAAAGGGCGATATGAATAAATCGAAATCGGTCGGCAGGCAAGAGGACAAACACGAAAAGGCGAAAAAAATACCAGTTTCTGCTGCCGTCACTCCCGCCATGTTAAAAAATTGTGCGCTTGCGCAAACAATGAAAAACAACCGTTGAGTTTGGCTCAGGGCCGCCGTTCAATACGACCTCGGTCGTTTTCTTCGAGCCACAAAAACAGGGAAATGTTGTATGAAGCTGACTCACAAGGTGGGGCTCACCGCTGCCGCCGTATTGCTGATCACCGTTGGTTTGTTGTCCTGGTTGCAACTTTCGCAGGTGCGGGACAGCCTGCGCCAGCAAACCGCCGCCACCGTTCATGAAACCAGCTCCACCCTGGCGCACCAGATAGAAAACTGGCTGAACGGCAAGCTGGGTCTGATCGACATGGCGGCACAACAAATCAACGGCAACTTCAGCCGTGAGCAAGTGCAGCACACCTTTGATCTGCCGCTGCTCAGGGAAGAATTCATGCTGATTTTCGGCGGCCTGGAAAGCGAAGCAGGACGGGCCATTTCCAACACCCCAGAGTGGAACCCTGCCGGCTGGGACGCCCGCCAGCGCCCCTGGTACACCGTGGCCCGAAACGCCTCCAGAGCCTCGCTCACCGAGCCCTATGCCGACGCCAGCACCGGTGACATTCTGATTTCCGCGGTAGCCAAAATTACCGATAACGGCCGTTTTCTGGGAGCCTTTGGCGGCGATCTTAGCCTGAAATCCATTGCCGATGCGATTAACGTGATCGATTTCAACGGCGCCGGCCACGCCTTTCTGGTGACCCGGGCCGGCAACATCATCTCCCACCCCAACACCGCCCTCAACGGCCGTCCGCTGAGCGATCTGTTTGACGGCAGCACGCCCGAGATCAGCGCCGAACTCAGCACCCATGCTCTCAATGACGCCTCCCACTGGGTGACCTTTACTCCCCTTGAGGGCCTGCAGGGTGCAAACTGGTATATCGGCGTAGCCCTGGACGAAAGCATTGTCATGGCGCGGGCCGACAGGCTGCAATGGCAGTCCCTGCTCATCGCCGCCATAGGCGTTGCCGTCAGCCTGGTGATCCTGGTGCTGTTGATGACCAGCCAGCTCAAGCCGCTGGGTGGCCTGCACCGCTCCCTGGCCGACATCAACAGCGGCGAAGGCGACCTGACCCGGCGCCTGCCCATCGTCAGAAAAGACGAATTCGCCCTGGTTGCCGGCGAGTTCAACGGTTTTCTGGCCCACCTGCAGCAGTTGATCGGCAATGTGATGAGCAGTGCCCATACCCTGAAGTCACGCATCGCCGAAACCTCGGTACAGTCGGAGCAGGCCGAACAACAGCTGCAACTGCAATTGCAGGAGCTGGATCAGCTGGCTACCGCCATGCATGAAATGGCCGCCACCGCCAACGACGTGGCCCGCCACGCTCAGAATGCCGCCGAGGCCGCCAACGCCGCCAACCAGGAAACCGAACAGGGCGTGCTGGTGGTGTCCCGTTCGACCCAGGCCATTGCCCGCCTGGCCGCCGACATGGACGATACCATGGCCTCCGTCAACGAGCTGGCCCAGCTCAGCCGCAATATAGAATCGATTCTGTCGGTGATCAGCGGCATTGCCGAGCAGACCAACCTGCTGGCGCTCAATGCTGCCATTGAAGCGGCCCGGGCCGGCGAGTCGGGCCGCGGCTTTGCGGTGGTGGCCGACGAAGTACGCTCGCTGGCGTCCCGCACCCAACAGTCCACCCAGGAAATTGGCGACATGATAGAAAAGCTGCAGCAGGGAGTGCAGCAGGCCGAGCACAAGATGCAGCAAAGCCAGGCACTGGCCGCCAGCACCACCACGGATGCCGCCGAAGCCAACGAAGTGCTGAGCCGTATTCGCGAGGCCATTGCGCAAATCAACGACATGAACCTGCAGATTGCCACCGCCGCCGAAGAGCAAAGCGCCACCAGCGAAGAGATCAACCAGAACACCACCAACATTCGGGACATCAGCCAGGATGTGGCCAATGGTGCCCTGGAGCAGCTCAACAAGTGCCATGCCATGCTGGAGCAGATGCAGCACCAGGACCGGCTGCTGGGCGAGTTCAAGGTCTAGGCGGACTGTTTATTTGCACCGAAACCGGCATACTGGGGCAGCCGATTAACAAGGAGAAGATTATGCTGATGCATCCCGAGAAGGCCGCCCTGCTGGTGATCGACATTCAGGAAAAACTGGTGCCCGCCATTCACGACAGCAATGGTCTGGCCGCACGCGCCGGCTGGCTGATTGAGGCCTGTCAGGTGCTGGGCACTCCCACCCTGTTTACCGAGCAGTACCCTCGCGGCCTGGGTCACACCCTGCCAGCCCTTACCTCCCTGGTGAAGCAGCCCGAGGTGGTGGACAAGGTGCATTTTTCCGCCGTGGCCGGCGGTTGTGTGCCCGAGCACTGGCAGGATCGCAGCCAGATCATCGTATGCGGCATGGAAACCCACGTCTGCGTGCTGCAAACCGTGCTGGAGTTGCTGCAGTCGGGCAAGGCGGTTTTTGTGGTGGCCGACGCCGTGGGCAGCCGCAGCGAGGAAGACCGCCACCTTGGCCTGGAACGCATGCGCAGCGCCGGCGCGCACATCGTCAGCCGGGAAATGGTGGTGTTTGAACTGATGCAGCAGGCCGGTACCGACACCTTCAAGGCCATCAGCAAACAGTTTCTGGTGGGTGAACAGCCTTGATCCAAGGCGTAAGGCGTAAAATGTAAGTGTTTGGAACCTAGCCCGGCCAGCATGAAGGAAGCAGGTTGTGATGAGCGAAGCACATCACAACCTGCAGGCCCTAATCCCTCGAGTTACTTCTTTTTATCCCAGATCCCCTCTTCCAGCTGGCTGTGCAGCTCGGGGTATTTGCTGGCGTCAAAGGTGGGCAGCCGGCCCAGCTTGCGCTGGTCGTTGTAGTCCTTTGCCAGCTTAATCACCACGCCGGACAGCAACAGTATGGCCACAAGGTTGATCAACGCCATCATGCCCATGGAGGTATCGGCCATGGCCCAGATGGTGGGCAGTTCACCAATGGAGCCAAACATGACCATGCCCAGCACGAACAAGCGGAACACCAGCAGCCCGGCCGGATGGTTGTGCTCCAGGAACACCAGGTTGTTTTCGGCATAGGCGTAGTTGGCCACTATGCTGGTAAAGGCAAAGAACAGGATGGCAATGGCGATAAAGATATTGCCCCAGTCGCCCACCTCGTTGGCCAGCGCCTTCTGGGTCAGCTCAATGCCGGTGACGCCGGAGCCTGGCTCAAACTGGCCCGAAAGCAGAATGATGGAGGCGGTACAGGTACAAATCACTATGGTGTCGGCAAAGACCCCCAGCATCTGCACATAGCCCTGGGACGCCGGGTGCGGCGGATAGGGAGTGGCCGACGCCGCGGCATTGGGCGCCGAGCCCATGCCCGCCTCGTTCGAGAACAGGCCGCGCTTGATGCCGTTAATGAGCGCTTGGGAGATGGCATACCCCATGGCACCGCCACCGGCCTGCTCCAGGCCAAAGGCCGACTTCACTATCAGCGCCAGCACGCCGGGCAGTTCGGTCAGGTTCATGGCCACCACCACCAGGGCGATCAGCAGATAGGCCAGCGCCATAAAGGGCACCACCAGCTCGGCAAAGCGGGCAATGGTGCGCAGGCCGCCAAAGATAATCAGCCCCGCCAGTACCACCAGCACCAGGCCGGTAAGCCACTCGGGCACGCTGAAGGCAACCTGCATGGCGGCACTGATGGAGTTGGCCTGCACGGCGTTGAATACCAGGCCAAAGGCGATGATGAGAAATACCGCAAACAGCACGCCCATCCAGCGCATGCCAAGGCCCCGCTCCATGTAGTAGGCCGGGCCGCCTCGGTAGTTGCCGTCATCGTCCTTGACCTTGTAAAGCTGGGCCAGGGTACTTTCGGCAAAGGCCGTGGCCATGCCGATAAGGGCAATCAGCCACATCCAGAAAATGGCACCGGGGCCACCCAGATAGAGCGCCACCGCCACCCCGGCCAGGTTGCCGGTGCCCACTCGGGCCGCCAGGCTAGTACACAGTGCCTGAAACGAGGAAATGCCCGCCTCATCGGACTGGCGGCTGTGCCGCAGCACCGAGAACATATGACCAAAGTGGCGGAACTGGATCAGGCCCAGCCGCACGGTAAAGAAAATGCCCACGCCCAGCAGCAGGTAGATCAGCACGGATCCCCACAGCAGGTTGTTGATAAAGGCAATAAAGGAGTCCATGAGCACCTCTAGCGTCAAATCAAAATTCATGGCCTTCATTTACATGAGTTCCACGCGAAGCGGCGCAATGTACCACAGCCGCACGCTCGAGCCGAGTGAGCCGGATCACAGCGGCCGGCCATCAGGCTTCCCTGGACCAAGGCCAATGACTTTCGAGAGTGTTAAAACTAGAATATAGCGCTAAACATCACCCTGAAGGACCCGTTCATGGCCAACAAACTCGAACAACTGCGCAAGCTGACCACTGTGGTCGCCGACACCGGCGATATCGACGCCATTCGCAAGTATCAGCCCGAAGATGCCACCACCAACCCGTCCCTGATCCTGAAGGCGGCGCAGATCCCCGAGTACCGCCCGTTGCTCGAAGACGCCGTGACCTGGGCCAAGGCGCAGAGCCAGGACGCCGACCAGCAACTGATTGACGCCTCCGACAAGCTGGCGGTGAACATTGGCTGTGAAATTCTCAAGCTTATTCCCGGCCGCATCTCCACCGAGGTGGACGCCCGGCTGTCATTCGACACCGAAGCCAGCATTGCCAAGGCCCGCCGTCTGATCGCCCTCTACGCCGAGGCCGGCGTGAGCAAGGAGCGCATTCTGATCAAACTGGCCTCTACCTGGGAAGGCATTCGCGCCGCCGAGGTACTGGAGCAAGAAGGCATCAACTGCAACCTGACCCTGCTGTTCAGCTTTGCCCAGGCCCGCGCCTGTGCCGAGGCCGGCGCCTACCTGATCTCTCCCTTCGTGGGCCGCATTCTGGACTGGTACAAGAACAACACCGACAAAAAAGACTACGCCCCGGCGGAAGATCCCGGCGTGCTGTCGGTCACTCGCATTTACAACTATTACAAGCAGCACGGCTACAACACCGTGGTGATGGGTGCCAGCTTTCGCAATACCGGCGAAATTCTCGAGCTGGCCGGCTGTGACCGCCTGACCATAGGCCCGAACCTGCTGGAAGAGCTGAGCCAGGCCGAGGGTGAGGTCGTGCAGAAACTGCAGGATCAGGGCGCCACGGCAGCCCGCCCGGCCCCACTGACCGAAGCCGAGTTCCGCTGGGAGCAGAACCAGGACGCCATGGCCACCGAGAAACTGGCCGAAGGCATTCGCAACTTCGCCATCGATCAGGGCAAACTGGAAGACATGCTCACGGCGATGATTTAATCGCCTGTTATCTGTAGCACAGGCCGCCGGCCTGCATGAGCGCCCGCAAGGGCGCTTTTATTGACGGTTGACGCTACGCGTCAGCAACCCGAACGCCACTCTGTCTTTCCCATCCCTCTCTTTTCTCGCATAAACTCCCGCCATTTGCATTGCAACTTAATAAAAGTGCAACAACCACATTCTAATTTATAACCTGTTGTGATATATGAACTGCGACTGCAACTGATAACCAACAGGAGGGAGCCCCATGGAGAGGTCACGCTTCGATCAGGATTTTGTGGTTGAAAGGTCCCCGCGTACTGCGCGCGAGCCGGCCAAAAAACGTAAATGGCGGGAAATTGAAGCCCTTAAGGACAAAAGGCGTTTGCAAGAAGAACTTCAGCAACTCGACTGTACCTTCGAACTTGATGCCATGGCCGAAGAGCTGAAACTGTAAAAGAGCACGAACCATAATTCAGGCGCCTTCGGGCGCCTTTTTATTATCCGTTAAATACCGCCCGCCCCTCTTCCATATTGCCCCATTAAAGTCTTCGCCCACTTCATCCGTTTATCCACATTGGCGCCATGGATTATGCCGCCTTGAATGATTTTCAAGGCGGTCGACAAGTTGAAACAGACGTTGAACAAGGGGCTACCCATGCAGAAACTGATATTTGGTCAGGACCAGGGGCATGAAAAATATTCACGCCGGACCACAGTTGAAACAAGCAAGGAGCGCAAATGGCGGGAAATTGAAGCCATTATGGAAAGGCGCCGCCTGAAGCAGGAATTACAGCAACTGGACTGCGCATTTGACGGCGACCTGGACGGCCTGGAGCTGTAGACATGCCCTATCCCATCAGGGCGCGGCTGGCACCTCCAGCGGCAGCTGCCATTCGATGGGGGCTTTGCCCTGGCGCTCCAGTAACTGATTGGTGGTTGAAAAGTGCCGGCAGCCAAAAAAGCCCCTGTGGGCCGACAACGGGCTGGGGTGCACCGCGGTCAGCACATGATGGCGCTGACCGTCGATATGACGGCCCTTTTTCTGGGCATGGCTGCCCCACAGCAAAAATACCACGCCGTCGCAGTGATCATTCACCGCCTGAATCACCCTGTCGGTAAAGGTTTCCCAACCCAGTTTGGCGTGGGAATGGGCCTTGCCCCCTTCCACCGTGAGCACGGTATTAAGCATTAAAATCCCCTGCCGCGCCCAGGACTCCAAAAAGCCATGCCGGGGCGTTATAAAGCCGGGAATATCGCTTTCCAGCTCCTTGTACATATTGCGCAGCGACGGCGGCACCCGCACGCCGGGGCGCACCGAAAAGCACAGACCATGGGCCTGTCCCGGCCCGTGGTAGGGATCCTGCCCCAGCATGACCACCTTGACCTGCGACAGTTCGGTCAGCTTGAGGGCATTAAACACCTCGCTTTCTGGCGGATAAACCACCTTGCCCGCCTCGCGGGCGGCCGCTACCGCCTGCATGGCCTGCCGAAAATAGGGCTGCTGTTTTTCCGGCCCGATGACCTCACTCCAGGTTTTACTCATTTCAGGTATCCAGTATTCAAAATGTATCGGATTGTTGCCTGGCAACAATTGGCTGGCTGCTTGTCAGCCGGCAAGATTGCCCTTGGGGCGTTGCGGTATTATTGCTTGCCGCTGCGCGAACGGATCAGGCCTTCCTGCATGGTGGTAGCCACCAGCCGGCCATCGCGGCTAAAGAGTTGCCCCTGTACCAGGCCACGACCGGCCACGGCCCGGGGGCTGTCGATCACATAGAGCACCCAGTCGTCGAAACGAAAATCGTCATGAAACCACATGGAATGATCGATGGTGGCCACCTGCAATTCCCGCTCCCAGAAGGAGCGGCCATGGGGCATCAGCGCCGTGGGCAAAAAGTTGAAGTCTGAAGCATAGGCCAGCAGATATTTGTGAATGCGGGCATCATTCGGCAGGGGACCATTGGCCCTGAGCCAAAGGCAGCGCCTGGGCTCGGCCTTTTGCGGGTTAAGAGGATCCACGAAATTGACCTGACGCATGTCGATGGGGCTGCCCGACAACAGTTTTTTGCGCAATTGGACCGGCACCCGTTCGGCCTGGGCCGCCAGCCGCTCGTGCTCCGGCACCAGATCTTCCGGTCCGGCCACCTCGGGCATCAGCGCCTGATGCTCAAAGCCCGGCACCGGCTGCTGAAACGAGGCAGTCATGTAGAAGATCGGCTTGCCGTACTGCAGCGCCTGCACACGGCGGGTGGAGATGCTTTTGCCGTCACGAATGTTTTCCACGTCGTAGATGATGGGCCGGTTGACGTCCCCGGGACGCAGAAAATAGGAATGAAAGGAATGCACCGGCCGCTCCGGGTCCAGGGTGTATTTGGCCGCCGCCAGCGCCTGCCCCATCACCTGACCGCCAAACACGGCGCCAAACCCCAGATCCGCACTCTGGCCCCGATAGAGGCCGTCGTCCAGTGGCTCCAGCGCCAGCAGGGTCAACAAATCTTCCAGTGCTCTGCTCATGTTGTTATCCGTTTGAATATAACTCCCGTCACTTCGGCCCGGGCCGAAGCCCGCGCTGCCGGCAACGCAAATGTTGGAACTCGCTTCGCTTATTCGCAACCTACAAAAAATCTTACCATTAAAAAAGGGGCTTGCGCCCCTTTCACATTCTCTGTCGGTCGTGCTGTCAGTGCAGAATTCGAGCGCGAATGGTGCCGCTGATGGCCTTGAGTTTTTCCAGGGCCTGTTCGCTCTGGGCGGTTTCCACGTCGATCACCACATAACCGATTTTGGGCGAGGTCTGCAGGTACTGGGCCGCAATGTTGATGTCGTCCCCGGCAAAGGCCTGGGCGATCTGACTGAGAATGCCCGGCTTGTTGTGGTGAATGTGCAGCAGGCGGCTGGTGCCGGCATGGCTCGGCAGTGATACCTCAGGGAAGTTCACCGCCGACAGGGTGGATCCGTTGTCGGAATACTTGATGAGCTTGCCCGCCACTTCGTAGCCGATGTTTTCCTGGGCTTCCTGAGTGGAGCCGCCAATGTGCGGGGTCAGGATCACGTTGTCAAACTCGCGCAGCGGGGAAATGAACTCCTCGTCGTTGGACTTGGGCTCCACCGGGAATACGTCGATGGCCGCACCGGCCACGTGCTTGCTGGCCAGGGCCGCCGCCAGCGCGTCGATGTCGACCACGGTGCCCCGTGATGCATTGATCAAAATGGCACCCGGCTTCATCATCGCCAGCTGTTCGGCACCAAACATGTTTTTGGTCTGGGCGGTTTCGGGCACGTGCAGCGACACCACATCGGCCATGTTCAGCAGCTCTTTCAGGCTGGCCACCTGAATGGCGTTGCCCAGCGACAGCTTGTTCTCGATGTCGTAGTAATACACCTGCATGCCGATGCCTTCGGCAATAATGCCCAGCTGAGTACCGATGTGGCCATAGCCGATGATGCCCAGCTTCTTGCCACGGGCTTCAAAGGAGTGGGTAGCGGTTTTCTGCCATTCACCCCGGTGGGCCTTGGCGTTGCGCTCGGGAATGCCGCGCAGCAGCAGCAGCAGTTCGCCCAGTACCAGCTCGGCCACGCTGCGAGTGTTGGAGAAAGGCGCGTTGAACACCGGAATACCGCGAATTTCGGCGGCACTCAGATCCACCTGGTTGGTGCCGATGCAGAAACAGCCGATGGCCACCAGCTTGTCGGCGGCGTCCAGGACCGACTCGGTCAGCTGAGTGCGGGAACGGATGCCCACAAAGTGCACATCCTTGATGCGCTCTTTCAGCTCGTCTTCGGCCAGGGAAGTCTTGAGGTAGTCGATGTTGCTATAGCCAGCGGCCTTGAACGATTCAACGGTGCCGGGGTGTACGCCTTCCAGCAATAAAATTTTGATTTTTTCTTTTTCGAGGGAATAGTTGGCCATTACCGGGGTCCTTTATGACAACTGCTTGGGTTTTGCCATAAAGTATCAAAAACATCGACTTTAGGGAATTTTTGCCATCAAAGTCACGTTTTTTTAAGTTATAAATTTTTTTTTAATAAAAGTAAGTAAGGAAAATCAAGGCAATCAGAGGGCGCAGCCTCGTCTCCGCCAAGGGACGAGGCCGCGCATCAGGGTTAATTCAGGGTGTAGACCACCTGTACCTGATCGGTAAATTCAATCTCGTTCTGCTGATAGCTCTCGGGAGCGGCATCGGCCATCATGCGGGCCGCACCAAGGGGCCGCGGATGCACCGGAGACTGGCCCGCATACTCAATGGCATATACCTCTCCCAACGCGAGTTCAAAGCCACCGGCCAGCTCGCCGGCCAGAGCCCTGGCATCGGCAATGGCGGCTTGGCGGGCCTTTTGCCGGTAGGTCTCGGACTCTCGCACACCATAACGAATATGCTGCACGTTCTGCACCCCCTGGGCCAGGGCGGTGTCGATGGCCTGGCTCAGATTGTCGAGCTGATACAACCGCACGGTCACGGTGCGCTCGGCCACATAGCCCTTCAGCTCGCGTTCACCATTTTTGGGGTAATGGTAATCCGGCCGGGTGATCAGGTTGCCGCTGTCAATGTCCGCCTTCTTAATGCCAAGGGCACTGAGGCCGCTGAACAGCGCCGCCACTCGAGTATCCACTTCCTGCTTGGCCTGGCGGCTGTCCTTCTTCAGGGCCGTCACCGCCAGCTCCAGGGTGGCCATGTCGGGGGCCACGCTTATGCTGGCTTCCCCCTGAGTCACCAGGTGGGGGGCATCGGGAACGGCAATGGCAAATGCCGCCGAGCTGAAGAGCAGCGGCAGGCTTAGCAGGGCGGAAGCAGACAGATTTCGCATGGTGATCCTCTTGGTGTTGATGATCGATAAGGCAGCCACCGGCGTAACGCGACAAGCACCGATTTATCGGGTCATGTGCGTTTAACGGCACAAAACTGGCCCGGCTAACGCCGGGCCAACAAGTGACATGGCTGGTAATATCTCATTCGGGAGGACTATACACTGAGAGCCAGTTGATAACATCGTCAATCAGGTCGCTGTTCAGTGCGGCTGTGTCGGTTATGGTCGCAGAGGCAAACAGATCGGGGAGTTCGCTGCTGAGCAGAATGTCGTCCAGGGTCAGGGCTTCGGCTGAGTGGGCAGCCTCATCATTCGAAGCAGACAGGGCCGGCGGTGGCAACCGCATGGCCTGGGCCGTGAGGGGAGACAGCGGGCTCAGGCCCGCTCCTTTTTCATCCACCAACAGCACCGCCCCCAGATCGCTCTCTCCCGCCAGCAGCCAGTCCTGACGTTCAAAGTCGATGGTAAAGGTGCCGCTGGCTTCCCCTTCCTGATTATACAGCTCCACGCCGTCCAGCACCGGCCCCGCCAGTGGCCAGGGGGCACTGATGCCGTCATCCACCAGAATGTCCTGTCCGTTCCAGTGGTAGCCGACACCTTGCACCAGCACCGAAATTACCTTGGCCATGGCTCACCTCCCTCACATCAGGTTTTATCAACCTGCAACGACTGATCATCCACCATGGCCTGCACCAGATCGGCGCTGCCGGTTACTCCGTAAAGATCCATCAGGTTGGTGTCTTCAAAGCGGATCTGCTGAGTGCCATCACCATCCCCCTCGGGTGAGACACTGAGCAGGGTGTCTTTCCCATCCTGACTGAAGGTCAGGTAATCGGACAGATTGCCCGCCTCTTCTCCCGACAACAGCTCGCCCAGGTCAATCACATCCACGCCCTTTTCAAAGTCGGTAATGGTATTGAGGGAATTGAGGTCGGTTTCGCTGAAATGGAAATGATCGTGCCCGGCACCGCCACTAAGCACATTACTGCCCAGACCCACGGCCAGCAGATCGTCGCCACCGCCCCCCAGCAGCACATCGATATCACTACCGCCGTGAAGGGTGTCGTTGCCATCCAGCCCCTGCAGGTGCAGCTTGGCACTGCCTGCACTCGCGAATACATCGCTGCTCGCCGTGCCGCTCTGATGATGGGTGCCGGTGTCAATCTCCACACTCAGGGGGCCGCCATGATGCTTGCCCTCGCAGTCGGTCAGGCTCCATTCAAAGTCGAGATCCTTGCCCTTCCAGTCGCCGCCGTCGGCAAAATAGCCGGCATTGTGCAGCTCAAACTCGTAGCCGCCGTCAATCTTCATGGTAAAGGTGAACAGCTTGCCCCAATGTTCCGCGCCGGGAGCAAACTGGGCCACCAGTTGCTCACCGATGTAATCACCGCCATCAAAGAGATCATGTTTCTGCCAAACCACCTTGTCGGGGCAGTTCTTCCAGGAAAGGTTAATGCCGGGATCCGTATCCCCCATGTCGATCAGCAAATCCGCCGCGGCCAGTGCCTGGGCCCAGATGCCGGCAAAGGTTGCCGCCACATGAGGCAGACTGATGTGATCAATCCAGTAATGGAAGGGAGGGCAATGGCCATGTCCATGATCATCGCCGTCGTCGTGCCCGCCACCGTTGTCGCCACCATCGTCGGGGACGTCGCTGTCGGTCACGGTAATATTGAGGGTGGCGCTGCTGGTGTCGCCGTCACTATCTTCCATGGTGTAGGTAAAGCTTTCGGTAATGTCTTCGTCCACATCGGCGGGGCCGCTGTAGGTAAAATCACCATTGGAATGCATGGTCAGGGTGCCGCCACTGTCGGTGGGTATGTCCACCGAGCCGCCTTCGGGTACCTCATAGGTGGTATCACCATAGGTCACCGACACCACCCGGCCAGGGCCATCGGCCCCAAAGCTGTCGTTGTCCAGCACATTGCCCGATACCTCACTGGGCACGGTGTCCTGCAGGGCCGCATCCAGCTCTTCGGGGTCCTCAATAATCAGGGTGGTGTCGCCGCTGTTGCCCACCTTGTCGAGCTCATCGCGGGCCTCGGGACTGTTTTCCCCTACCCCAACGGCAATCACGTCAATGCCGTTGTCATCCACAAAGCCCTGCCATCCCTCGGGCACATCGCCCCGGTTGGGCTCGCCGTCGGAAATAAAATACACCTTGTGCTCATACTCCGGCTTGTCGGCCACCTGTTCGGTCAGCAGCTCCTGGGCGTCTTCCAGCGGATCCTGGTAATTAGTCCAGCCCTCGGCGGTAAGCGAATTGATATGGGCGATGGCCTCATCGGCGGTCATGTCCGCCAACACCATCTTGGTCTGGGTGCCGAAGTCGATCACGCTGATATTGAGCTTGGAAGAAATGTCGCGATAGCTGTTGATAAGGTTAATCAGTGCCTGCTTGGCCAGCGCCAGCCGCTCCCCTTCCATGCTGCCGGAGGTGTCGATGATCAGCATCAGGTTATAGCAGGGCTTGCCCGACTCACCCACGGTAAAGGAGTCGGCCTCGGCCATGGGACCGTCGTCGTGCACGTTGACGGTCAGCCCGGCGGTAGCCTGATCGCCGTCGTCATCGGTCACTCGAATTTCAAAGTCGTCGGGAAGGGTATCATCGGCGCCGGTTTCCCCTTCATTGGGGTGATCCACCGCGCCATTGAGATCGTAGCGCCAGCGGTAAACGCCGTCTTCCACGGTCACCGTAAGGGTACCGTATTTTCCTTCAATCACACCGCCGCCGGTCACATCCACCCATTCACCACCGGGCAAACGTATTTCCACCCTGGCCAGCTCGTCGTTGCCGGTGTTGATATCGAAATAACCGGTGCAGCTTTCATTATCGCTGTCGGGGTTGCTGCCGTTGGGCAGGGCGCTCTCTTCCACAAAGGCGGTGTTATTACCGCCGTTGCCGCCACCATTGCCACCGCCATCATCGGGCGGTGTAAGGGGCGGATCGATCACCACCACCAGCACGGGAATGGAGTCGTCCAGGTTGCGCTCCGGCAAGGCCTCAATCACGAAGTCAAAGGGTTGACTGGCAAAGGTGGTATCGAACCCCGCCTCGGCCAGCAGCGCATCGCCGGTGCGATCCACCACCACAAAGCCGGCATTGCCACTGCCATCGGCATTCACCTGACCTGAGGCCGGATTACCGGCGGCCGGGGCCGCAAACAACTTGGTCGGGTCAAGGCCTGCCAGAATGGCGGCCTGAATGGCTTCGGCTTCTTCTGCCGCGGTTTCATTCACCGCCGGCTGGGCCGACATGGCATTTTTCGGTGCCTCGCCATAGACGATGCCGGAGTTTTCGTCGGTCAGCAGCAGGGTGCCCGCAGGAATGACCTGGCCGGCACTGACCGGAGTAACCGTTCCATTCTGTGAGATGATAAAGGCCTGCCCCTTAAGGCTGACCACCTGTACGGTACTTTCGATTTTTGTGGTTTTCATGGTTCCATCCCTGTTACTGCCTTGCTTGTATTAAGGCTAGGGGCGAAACCCGGCGGGTTCCTGCGCAAAATTTAGCCACCCACAATGCGGATTGCAGCCAATCCTTTCTAAAAAACTGAAAGGTTTATTCAAGTGAATCCAAAGGGGCCGTGAGCCTGGCTCGTCCCCCGATTCGAACGGCGGCCTGAAGTCAGTGCTGCTCATCGGCACAAAGCGAGGAACCATGACCCATGGCAATGGGCTGACGTCTTCGAGGGAGGAGGCCACCGAACATGAGTGAGAAATGTTTGCGAAGGTTGATAGTCAGCAGAGGCGGCCGGGAGGACTGACGTAGCCCTGGTAGGCGTCGATATGCAGGCTCCTCAGGCGATCCACCTGCTGCCCGGTTTCCACGCGAGTGGCAATGGTGAGGGCGCCCATGCCGTGGGCGGCGCGGCACACGGCAGCGAGAAAGGCGTCGTTATAGTCGGGCTGCAGCACCTGGCTGGTATAACCGTGATCCAGCTTGACATAACGCGGCCGAAACCGCCCCAGGTGCACCAACAGGTCGAAGTGACGACCGAAGTGGTCCACCCCCCAGGCGGCCTTGAGCGAGGCCAGCGGCGCTATCAGCCGCTCCCAGCCAAAGGCAAAGGCACTTTCCGGCAGCTCCAGAAACAGCCGGTCCCGTACCGCCTCGTAGCGCTCCAGCACCTGGGCCAGCTTGCGCCAGAATCCGTCCTGATGGCAGCTTTGCCGCGTCAGGTTTACCGCCAGTTTCAGCTCGGGACGGTTCTCCAGCATGCGCAGGGCGCGGGTCACAATATGCAGATCCAGCCGCTCCCCCAAGCCGAACTGCTCCGCCACCGGCAAAAAGTTGTCGGCACCAAAGGCGATGCCGTCCTTGCGAATGCTGACAAACACCTCGTCGTGGCAGCGCTCGCCGGCAAAGTCCATCACCGCCTGTACGCTCAGTTCGAAATCATCGTGCTCCAGCGCTTCTTCCAGCAGTTGCTTCCATTCCAGCCGGCCCAGCCGCTCCCGTTGTTTGTGCGCTTCCACCACCACGCCGGTTTCATCCATGCGTGCCCGGTTAAGGGCATGATCGGCCCGGGTCAGCAGGCGGCCGATTTCATCCCCGGGCTGCACCAGGGCAATGCCCACCCGGGGCATGTCCCTGTCGTCATCGGGATCCTTGACCAGTTCGGCAATCTGCCGGTTGATGGTTTCGCCCAGCTGGCGCAGGCCGGCGGGCTCGGTTTCGTCGAGCAGCATGGCGTATTCGGTGGCGGAAATGCGCGCCAGCACATGCTCGCCATGATCCCGGCACAACTGGCGCAGGTTTTTGCCGATCACCCTTATCATCTGATCCCGAGCCTCAAAGCCTTCTTCCCGATACAGCCGGTCCAGCGCTCCCGCCGACACCAGCACCACGGCCCCACAGCGATCGTCCCCCAGCCAGCTCTGACTCTGGGCCATAAAATAGCTGCGGTTGCCAAGGCCGGAGGTATGATCCACAAAGGCGCGGTGCCGCAAGCGCTCGGCCTCGGCAGCCTGCTCCTCAAACTGAGCCTCCAACTTGCCGGCCATGCCGTTGATGGCCGACACCACTCGGCGCAGCTCCCGGGTGGCCGGCAGCGGAATACTTTTGCCAAAGTGATGTTGCTCTATTTCATGAGCCTGCTCTTCAATGCTGTGCAGGGGCTTGAGCAAATGCCGCAGGGCCAGCACCAGCAACACCCACACCAGTACAAAACTCAGTGCAAACCAGGTGGCCAGCCGGCTCATGCCCCGCCACAGCTGAAAATAGGCATGGCCGGTGTGTCCTTCCACATACAGCTGGCCCAGCTGCAGCCAGCCCGAGGTAAGCACCGCCTGGTGGCGGCCGCCTTCAAATAATTCCAGGTCCGCAAACCAGGCCGGCACCCTGCCCGGTGGAGTGGCGTTCTCTCGGGAAATGGTTTTGTTTGAGGCCAGCAGGCGCAACTCCACTTTGCGGTAATAACCGCCGTCGAACACGGCATTGACCACCGACTCGGCGCCCACGGCGTCGTCGCTTTCCAGATAGGGAGTCAGCGCCAGCCCCAGGGCGGTGACGGTGTTGATCACCATAAACTCCTGCTGCTGGGCAAGATAACTGCGGGTGGAGCTGAACTGCACCGAATAGGCCGATACAAACAGCAGCGCAAAGAGCAGCAGCATGGTGAGCAGTAGTTGCCGGTACAGGGTCATAATCCATCATCCAGATTGATTGCCGGTCGCTGCAGCCGGGTGTGCTCAAGCCTGCTACGCAACTCGTTCCATAACGACAGACGCGAAGACGCTCCGGCCAGCTCGCCCCTGCCTCTTTCCTTCATCAGCCACAAGTGCTGACCGTTAAAACTGTATATGGGCGCCAGATCGGTGCGCGCCGTAGCCGGCATGATGGCTGGCTTTAAATTGTCGAGGATAAGCGGCACCGCCGAGGGCGTGGGGTAATAGGCCACCACCATATGAAACTGGTTCAGCTCCAGCGCCTTGACATAGACCAGCCTGAGCTTGTCGTCGGGCAACCCCAGCTCACGCAGGGAGAAATATTTGGCCAGACTGAAGTCCTCGCAGTCCCCCCCTCCCGCACCAATAAACTCCGCAGGTGTGGCCCAAAAATCCTCTTCGGCCCAGAGTTCAATATCGTCGATAAACACCAGGCGGTTGAAAAAGTCGTTCACTCGCGCAATGGCGTCCAGCTCGCTCCAGCCGGCGGCCTGCCCGGTTCTCACCAGCCGGCGCCATTCTCCCAGCCGGCGTCCCGCCGCCTCGCCATAAAACCGCTGCACACTCAGGCGCAGACTGCCGTCTTCTTCCTCCAGCGACCAGGCTGGCATGCCAAACAACACGCCCAGCAGCGCCAGCCCACACAGCCGGTGATAAAACGGCCTCATTGCTCAGAGGGCGACTCCATGCTGTATACGTTCCAGCGCATTCTCACCCCTTCCCGCATATTGGTGAGCGCGCCCACCACTCGGCGGTTGGCGGCGGCCGACTGCTCGTCGTCCCCCATCAACAGCGGCTTGCTTTCGCCGTAGCCGATGATCTCCAGCCGTTCGCCCGGCACCCCTTGCTGCATCAGCGCCCGACGCACCGTCTGGGCCCGCCGCTTGGACAACGCCAGATTGTATTCCGGCGTACCCACCCGGCTGGCGTGGCCCTCCAGCAGCAGTTTGAGATCCGGATTTTCGGCCATAAAGGCGGCCATCTGGTTGATTTCACTTTGGTACTTGGGAGTAATATTCGACTTGTCGTGGGCGAACAACACGATAATGTCTTGCTGCAGCACACGGTTCTCGTTGCCCTGACAACCGTCGTTATCTACCGAAGCATTCAGGGTGGACTCCAGGCAGTTGTCCCGGGCGGTGATCACCCCGTCCCTGTCCATATCGGTAAGATCATATTCGGGCATGGTTTCCCGCTCCGGCTCGGCAGTCACAGAACAACCTGCCAGCGGCAACATCAGGGCCAGTAAAATCCATGGTTTCATCAGGCTTCTCCTTATTTATTCTGATTCCTGCCACTGCTCGGGCTGGGTAAAGCGCAGCGCCTCCAACAGGCGGCCCGAGGCATTCATAATGCGGTATTCCGCCAGCAGCTGATCGTATTCGGCATTAATGTAGGAACGGCGCGCCTCAAACAATTCGTTTTCGGTGTTGAGCACGTCCAGCAGGGTACGACTGCCCAGGGAAAACTGTTTCTTGTAGGCATCCACGGTGTCATAACTCGACTCCACATGGCGCTGCAGAAAGTCCTTCTGCCGACCCAGCGATTCATAGGCCGCCCAGGCCAGGCGCATGCCTTCCTCCACCTGGCGGTGGGCATTCATGTGAATGTCTTTGGCCTGCATCTCCAGTGCCGAAGTAGAGCGGCTGCGGGCCAGATCGGCGCCACCGTTAAACAGGTTGTAGCGCATGCGCACCATGGCGGTGAAGTCGTTGTTGTGGCCTCGCACCCCGTCAATGTCGTCATTCCAGTTGCTGTCCAGCTCGATATTGACGGTGGGGTAAAAGCCCGATTTGGCGTCTCTGTGCTGCTGGTGCGCCGCTTCCACATCAAAGGAAGCCGACATCAGTGTGGGGTGATTGTCCTTGGCCTGGGCCAGGGCGTCTTCCAGGGTAGGTGGCACATAGTTGGCATCGGGCTGGGGCTGGCGCAAATCCCCGGGCATTTCGTTTACCAGGGAGACAAACTGGCTCTGGGCGTCCCGCAGGTTGTTTTCCGCCGCCGTCATGTTGGAATAGGCCCGCGCCACCCGGCCGTTAATCTGGTTGAGATCGGCGGTGGAGCCCACCCCCGAGCTGGTGCGGCGCTGAATGTCCGACAGGATCTGCTCATGGGTGCTCAGATTGCGCCGCGACAGCTCCACGATCTCGTCCTGGCGCAGTACGTCGAGATACACTTCGGCCACCCGCAGGGCGATGTTTTCCGCGTCCGACAGCAGCGCATAGCGCTGGGCGTCCGCTTCCGCCTGGGTACGGTGCACATTGCTGGGGGTCTTAAAGCCGTCAAACAGCATTTGCCGCAGCGACAGCCCGGCTTCCTTGCGGGTCAGGGTCTTGTCTGTTCTGGCATCGCCGTCGCGCACGCCCGGGCTGTCGGTGTATTCATAACCGATGCCGGCATTGGCATCCAGGGTGGGCAGATAGCCGGCAAAGGCCTCATCATGTTCGTATTGGCGGGACTGGTAGAGGTGAAAGGATTCCTTGACCTTGGGGTGTGTCAGCAGGGTCTGGGTGACCGCTTCCTCCAGTGTTTGCCCGTGGGCCGGCAGCACCATAGCGGCACCCACCAGCACTGCAATCGCCGATTTTCTCATTGTTTTTCTCCCTTTTTCGACTCAACGCTCGCGCAAAGCGCCCTGCTTTGCTCTTAAAATGGGTTTGAGCAGGTAATCCAGCACCGTTTTTTTGCCGGTGATGATGTCTACCCCCGCCTGCATGCCGGGAATAATGCGCAGCGGTGCCTGCTCGCTGCCCAGATAACTCTCTTTGGTACGAATGGTGGCCAGAAAAAAGGTGTTGCCTTCGTCATCCTGAATCGAGTCGGCACTCAGCTTTTCCACCTCACCCACCAGACCGCCATAAATGGTGAAGTCGTAGGCGGTGAACTTGACCATGGCCTCCAGCCCGGGCCGTAAAAAGCCGATGTCGCGAGGCTCGATGCGCGCCTCCACCAGCAAGGTGTCTTCCAGCGGCACTATCTCCACCAGACTCACCCCCGGCTGTACCACACCCCCCACGGTGTTCACGCTCAGGGTTTTGACCGTGCCCCTGACCGGCGACAGCACAGACGTGCGAGCCACCCGATCCTGCAGGCCCACTTCGCCTTCCTTCAGCTGCGCCAGCCGGCCACGACGCTCACTCAACTCCTGCTGGGAGTCGGAGCGAAAGCTCAAGGCCACCTCCTTGCGCTTGAAAATGGTTTCCCGCAAGGTGGCTTCCAGCTTGGGCAGCAACAGCCGGGTGGACTCCAGCTCGCCCTGTAATTCGTTAAGCTGGCGCTCCAGACGCAGAATTTCCACCCGCGGTACTATGCCTTCCCGAGCCAGGGGGCGGCTCATGTTCACTTCCCGGGCGGCCAGCCCCACGCCCCGGCTGAGGGTGCGCACCTTGGCGTTGGTTTCCACGATTTCCTGCTCGCGCTGACGGATCTGGTTGCCGAAAATGGACAGCTGGTTTTTCACGTAATCCAGCCGCTCCTGATAAAGGGAACGTTGAATGTCGGGCTGCTGGGGGTAGCGCTCCACAAACTCGGGAGGAAAGCTGAGCGCCACCGGAGTCACCTCCACCTGCTCGCGCCAGTCCAGTTCGGGGTCTTCCTGTACTCTGATGGCGGCCACCTGAGCCGCCAGCCGCAGGGCGTCTCCCTGCAAGGCGGCAATTTCCTGGCCGCGCTCGCGCAAGTCCGATTTAAACCGAGTGTCGTCTATCAGCAACAGCGGCTGGCTCTTGTCCACCTGCTGACCTTCACGCACATACAGCTCGCGCACTATGCCCCCTTCCAGATTGGACACCACCTGGATCTGGCTGGACGGAATCACGGTGCCGGTGCCGGTGGTGACTTCTTCCAGCTCGGCAAAACAGGCCCAGACAATGGCCGCCAGCACAAAGGCCAGCATGCACCACAGCAACGCCCGGGCGCCTTTGTGAGTGTTGAGCAGCACCGCGGCGGCGGTGTCGCTGGTGTAGTCGAGCAGTTCGGGAGACGGTTGCCTGCTAGCCATGGCCCACCTCCCGCATGGTCACCTTGCCCGCCTGCAGCTGCGCCAGCACCTGCTCTCGAGGGCCGTTGGCCATCACTCTGCCCTGCTCCAGCACGATAATACGGTTCACCACCTCCAGCATGGAGGTGCGGTGCGTTACCAGCAGCAGGGTCTGGTGGGCATCCAGCCGTTGCAGTTGCTGGCGCACATGCAGCTCGGAGCGGTTGTCCATATTGGAGGTGGGCTCGTCCAGTATCAGCATCACCGGATCGTTAAGCAGGGCTCGGGCAATGGCCACCGCCTGGCGTTGTCCCCCCGACAGCAGGCGGCCGCCCTCGCCCACCTGACGATCCAGGCCGTCAGGATCCTGATTGGTGAACAGGGTAACCCCGGCCCGCTCGGCGGCGCTAAGCACGGCGGCTTCGTCCGCCAGCGGATTGGCAATGACGATGTTGTCGCGAATGGTGCCGTAAAACAGGGTCACATCCTGAGGCACACAACCCATGTTGCTTCTCAGCACCGCCGGCTGCAGCTGGTGCATGTCGATGCCATCGATGCGAATGGCACCCTGGGTGGGCTGGTAAAGCCCGGCCACCAGCCGTTCCAGGGTGGTTTTACCCGAACCGATGCGGCCGATGACCGCCACCTTTTCACCGGGACGAATATGCAGACTGACATTGCTCAGCACATCCTGTCCGCTGCCGGGGTAACGAAAGTTCACTCGATCAAAGACGATGTCGCCCCTGAATTCGGGATGATGCACAAAGCGCCGGCCTTCTTCCTGCTCGTCGGGAGCGGCCATGACTTTTTCCAGAATATCCATGGCCGAGCGGGCGTGGTTGTAGCGGGTGGACAGCACCGACAACTGCACCATGGGCGCGATGGCCCGGCTGCCGAGCATGACCGCCGCAATGAGTCCGCCCATGGAGAGCTCACCGGCGGCAATCAGGTAGACCCCCAGCACAATCAGGCTGACGGTGGTAATTTGCTGGATCACGCTGGCCAGGGTAGATACCCCATTGGTGAGCCGTCGGGTTTTCATACCCCAGCCCGCCATGTGACTCACCGCCTGCTCCCAGCGATGCTGAAAGGCCCCCTGGGCGCCAAACAGCTTGATGGTCTCGAGTCCGGCAATACCCTCGACCAGATTGGCGTTTTTCTGGGACGCCAGCCTGGAGCCTTCCTCGATGCTATGGCGCAACGGTCGCTGCACCAGCAGGCTGACCGCCAGCAGCAGCAACATGGCAATAAAAGGCGCCCACACCATGTGGCCGGCAAAAATCCAGATAATGAACAAAAACAGCAACGCAAAGGGAATGTCGACCAGGGCGGCCACCGTGGCCGAGGTAAGAAATTCGCGAATGGCCTCAAACTCCTGCAGGTGGCGAGCAAAGGCACCGGTAGAGGGCGGCCGTGCCTCCATACGCATGCCCATCACCTTGGCGAAAATGCGGGCCGACAGCAGCACATCGGCCTTTTTGCCGGCCACGTCAATAAAGTGGCTGCGCAGCAGGCGCATCACAAAGTCGAAAATGAACACCACGGCGGCGCCGGTGGCCAGCACCCAGAGCGAGTCGAATGCCAGGTTGGGCACGATTTTGTCGTACACATTCATGGTAAACAGCGGCGTGACCAGAGCGAACAGGTTGATCAGCAAAGAGCCGATGAGCACGTCCCGATAGATGGAGGAAGAGCGGCGCAAGGTGCTCCAGAACCAGTGGCCATGCTCGTGATCCAACACTCGAGGTGAGCGCTCATCGAAACGAAAGCGGGGCTTCAGGTAAATGACCCGACCACTGTAACTTTTGGTGAGCTGATCGGCGGGCAGCCACTGCTCGCCCTCGCCGGTGTCGGGCAGCAAGACCCGACAGCCGCGCTCGTCACTCAGCTCAAGCAGCACACAGGCGCCACCGTTTTTCAGCAGCAGAATGCAGGGCAGCAGCAGCGCTGAGATTTCCTCAAGGGGGGTAACATCCTGACGGGAAGAAAAACCGGCACGGTCGGCGGCGCGGGAGAACAGCTGCGGGGTAAGCAAACCATCGGCCAGGGGCAAGCCATTGATCAGGGCCTCGCCCTGATGGGGCTGACCAAAAAACCGGGTGAGAAACACCAGGCTCTGTAACAGAGGGTCCCTGAGTGTGTTTGCATCCTGCATACCCATAACTGCTCCATGTGGAGGCACCTGAATCTAAGTCTAGTGAAGTTATGGAAATGCGGCGAAAAATCGAACGATTGGAATATGAGGGGGCTGAAGCGTGGGTTGAGTACCACTGCCAGCCTAATCGCAATTTGGCATCACGCTGCAACCGCAAGGCCCTTTTGAACGGGGCTTACGGTTGCCTATAGAATGATTTGCCTGGTTGAAGGGGCTTATACTTTAGCCGGTAAAGCTGTGCAACGAGGCTTCTGCGCCATTGCCCCCAGCACTGTGACTGGAAAGAAAAAGTTTAAGCTCGTAGCCCAGCGTTCTCTGGCCGTCTTAGCATGGCATAAATGGCTACTACGGTCAGCGCATAGCAACCGGAAAGTACATTCGCCTGCAGTGGGGCCTCACTAATGCCAAACACCATAAAACCAGCAACAAAAGTAACACCGGCTGCCGCCAGCGCCTTTTCTTTTCCCTCAGTATTCATGGCTTTGCGAAGAAAAATTATTCCCGGCACCAGATACAGCATCAATAGAGCAATAATACCCAACAATCCACGACCAGCCAACACCTCAAAATAGTCACTGTGCGCATGACCACGAGAGATGTTAAGCACCTGAGGAATAATCTCACCTTCTTCCACCAACCGCGCATTCAGAGCTTCGCGCTGATTGTAGTTCAGGCCATATAGCGGATTTTGCTTAAACGCTTCAATGGCCGCGGTCCATAGCTCCAGCCTCAGGCCACTGGAGCTGTATGCCTTGCTGGGGTCACCACTCTCGTAATGAATCAGTTCGTTAATCAGCACATCAAAGCGCTGCTGCACCTGAGGCACCACCATATAGCTGGCAGCCGGCATTGACATGCAGACTGCCGCAACCAGCACAACCAGCTTGGCGCCCAGCTCTTTCCGGTAAAGAATGATCAACACTGCAGCCAGTGCCGGCACTGCAATGTATGCCCCCCGGGTACCTGTAAGCAATATGGCGTAAACGGCCATAATAAAGCCCATAAAGGCCGCCAGCTTCCATCTGGAACGCTCAAAAAACATCATGCCGGAAAAGCTCAAAAATGCCAAGGCACAAGCTAGATAACCAAAGTTTATACTATACAAAAAACCATCAACCCTTGGCATACCTGCATAAAAATACTGATACAACGCCAGCAAGAAGGCTCCCGCGCTTCCAACCAGAGCTCCCGCAAACAACCAACTGGCTTTGGGTGGGGTTTTAAGTAGTAGCCACAACACCGGCACAACTAGTAAAAAGCGCAATGTCAGATCGAGATAGCGACCTCGAAAGCCATCACTTACAAAGGCTGGTAATACCGTTAGGAACATGAACACCAGAGAGAACATCAGCAGCTTGTCTGCCCGGTTCAGTGCCGGCTTATCTTTCACTCGAAACAAAAACACCAAGGCCAGCAGCAGCAAGATAGCAAATACAGCTACCGACCCTCCCGGGGTGGAAAGCAACAACGCCAACGATAAAAATACCATCAGCGACATAAAGGTATTATTATTCACAACATTTAAGACATTCATTAAACCGGGCCCAACAACTTGTAAAAATAATCGGCGTAAGCACAACAGTAAAATAACTGCGTCTATCCCCACAACGGGCATATCATAACGAAAAAGGATGAAATGTTCAGCATAACCAGCAGCTGTCGTTCAAGGCCTGTTTACATGTTAGAAACTGACACTCCATAGCTTAATCTGCGCCAACAGGCCATTGGTGGCGCTGTCGTGCCCTAGCGTCACACCATGGTCAAGATCATCAATTAAACGGGCGGCCAGTTTCTTGCCCAGCTCAACGCCCCACTGATCAAAACTGTTAATGTTCCACAGCCACCCTTGCACAAAAGTTTTGTGCTCATACATGGCAATAAGCGCTCCCAGATTGTAGGGAGTGAGCTCATCACACAAAATTACCGTGCTGGGGCGATTGCCGGGCATGACCTTGTATGGCGCCAGTTCGGCAACGGCCTCGGCACTCAGGCCTTCTGCTGCCAGCTCGCTTTCTACCTGTTCACGTGCTTTGCCAAATGCCATGGCCTGCGCCTGGGCCAGCATATTGGCCAACAGCTTGCGCTGATGTTCAGGGTAAGGGTAGGCAGAGCGAGCAAAGCCAATAAATTCCGCCGGCACCATCACGCTGCCCTGGTGCAGCAACTGGAAAAACGCGTGCTGGCCATTGGTGCCAACCTCGCCCCATACCACGGGGCCGGTGGCGTGGTCCACCGGCTGGCCGGCGTTGTTCACCCCCTTGCCGTTAGACTCCATATTCAGCTGCTGTAAAAAGGCAGGAAAGCGCTTTAAGTGATGGTGATAGGGAAACACGCCTTCGCTTTGCAGGCCAAGCACGTTAATGTTCCAGATGCTGAGCAGCGCCAGCAACACCGGAATGTTTTGCTCAAAAGGTGCCTGGCGCAAGTGCTCGTCCATGGCATGGGCCCCCGCCAGCAATTGCTGGAAGCGCTCAAAACCTACGGCCAGGGCGATGGGCAGGCCAATGGCCGACCACAGCGAAAAGCGCCCCCCCACCCAGTCCCAGAAGCGAAACATGTTGGCTTCATCTATACCAAAGGCCGTGACCGCCTCGGCATTAACCGACACCGCCACAAAATGTCGGGCAATGTGTTCCTCACCGCCGCAAGCCGTCATCAGCCAGGACCGTGCGGCGCGTGCATTGGTCATGGTCTCGTCTGTGGTAAAGGTTTTTGACGAGATCACAAACAAGGCGGTGGCCGGGTCCAACCCCGCCAGCACGCTGCCGAGCTGGGCTCCGTCCATGTTCGAAACAAAATGCGTGCGAATGCCCTTGTCCCGACAAGGCGCCAGCGCCTCTGCCACCATGGCCGGGCCAAGATCGGAGCCGCCAATGCCTATATTCACTACATCCGAAATGGGTCGGCCGGTGTAACCGTGCCAGATACCGCCATGCACCCGCCGGCAAAAGTCCTGAATGCGTGCCAACTCCGCGTGCACCTTGGGTACCACGTTTTCACCCCTGTGCATGGCTTTTGCCTTGGGCGGCATGCGCAGCGCCGTGTGCAGTGCCGCCCGGCCCTCGGTGTGGTTGAAAGCGTTGTCACCAAACAGCGCATCAATGCCCTGCCTGAGGCTCATGTCGCTCGCCAGTCGGCACAGCTGCGCCCGCACCTCGGCAGACCAGTGCTGGCGCGACAGATCCACCCGCATATGATCGCCAAATCCCAGGCTGAACTGCTCAAAACGGGCAGGATCATCAGCAAAGCGCTGTGCCAGGCTGGTTCCCTGCTCTTGCTGTTTTAATTGTTGCAAAGCCAAAAAGGCCGGCTGCCGGATTAAAGCTCTCATTTTATCCCACTGCTTTTATTAAATTAGCGCTCAACTCTATAGATTACAGGCTGCCCGCGTTCCAAATGCCTAATTTATCACGGGATATCACACTTCCGTTCCTAACAACAGCTCTCTCAATCGCGCCTGCAACACCGCCTCAGCCTCGCCGTGGATCAAACGAATTTGCCGTATGCCGTAGTGGTAGCGTCATGCCAGTGGAGAAGTTTATCAAATCCTGCTGCCCGGCGTTGGCCGAATAACCGCTTATCTGGTGCGCCCGGACACGAATGGTGGAACACTCACCATCCAGATCCACCCAGCCTCCTTCCGGGCCATATCACGCCCCAGCACACCCTCGGCCTGGTAACCCACAAACAAGACGTCATCAAAGGAGTCATTCAGAGCCGCATTTATATAATTTATTATCCGACCGCCTGAGCACATGCCGGAGCCGGCCAGCACGACGCAAAGCTGGTGTAAACGTGCCAGATAGTTGACGGCATTAAGAAACTCCTTGGTGACGGTTTACCACTGTAAGCTGTTCAAACGACAATGGGTGCCACCCTTCGGTCACCCGGTCCCGGGCTTCCTCATTCCAAAACGATTCGAGTTTGCGGTATAGCCGGGGAAAGTTGGCTGCCAGGGGTGAATATACTGCCATCTGCTACCACTCACCATAAGGCAGGAGTTACAGGCACGATTCCAGCACCTTCAGTACACGCCGAATGGGCTTTCAGCTCTGGTAAAACCAATTTAAAGGACATCTTCCAGCATGGTAGGAGCCGGTAACACCGTTCACCGCTCCGTGGTGCACAATCTCCACTCCCTTGTTCATGTGCTCTCCTTAATTGTTTCGTCTCACCGGGCAACATAGCCCGCCAAAAACAAAAATGCCCGTTGTTCGATCAAACAACGGGCATTACGGGTTGAAACACACATGAAGCGCAGGCACAACAAGCCATTGGACGCAGCAACACTCACTGCACTAGTGCGACCACCTTGCTCCTGTCACTGTCAGCCGACGAGCCCTCTCCGGCCTGATTTTGCTGCCACACCAAATCGCAAATGCCATCCTGCGGATTAAACGCGGTGGGCGCCTGCAGCAGCAACTCGCGAATGCGAGGCTGGTTGTATTGCTCACAGGCGATATTCAGCTCCTGCAGCAGGGCCTGCATTTCCTGCCAGGGCAGGTGCAGTTCGTAGGCGGTGCGAATACGCGGATGCGCCGTGGGCTGCTCGTTGCCGCCGATCAACAGCTCTTCATACAGCTTTTCGCCCGGGCGTAGACCGGTCACCTTAATCTCTATATCACCATTCGGCTGCCGCTCATCCTTGACCTCATACCCCATCAGCCGCACCATTTTGCGGGCAAGATCGATAATTTTGACCGGCTCCCCCATATCCAGCACAAACACATCTCCGCCCTTGCCCATGGCGCCGGCCTGAATCACCAGTTGGGCCGCCTCGGGAATGGTCATGAAGTAACGAGTTATTTTTTCATCGGTAAGGGTAATGGGCCCACCGGCACGGATTTGCTGTTTAAACAGCGGCACAACAGATCCACTCGAACCCAACACATTACCAAAACGCACCATGCAAAAACGGGTGCTGTTCTGGCGCAGGGCCAAGCCCTGTAACACCAGCTCGGCCAAGCGCTTGCTGGTGCCCATGACATTAGTAGGGCGTACCGCCTTGTCGGTAGAGATAAGCACAAAGGTCTCTACCCCGCAGTGAATGGCCGCTTCGGCCGCCCGCCAGGTGCCAAACACATTATTACGCACACCTTCCACCACGTTGTATTCCACCATAGGCACATGCTTGCAGGCGGCGGCGTGATAAACGCTTTGTACACCAAAAGCCTGCATCACCGCCTCCAGACGGTTTTGCTGCTGTACCGAGGCCATAACAGGCACAATGCGTACCGGATAATGGGCCGTCCGGCACATGCCCGCCAGCTCCTGATCTATCTGGTAAAGTGCGTATTCCGAGCATTCGAACAACACTAGGGTGGCTGGGCCCTGCTGCACAATTTGCCGGCACAACTCGGAGCCAATGGAGCCGCCGGCCCCGGTGACCATCACCACCTTGCCCTTGATATTGGCGGAAATGAGCTCGGGAAACGGCTCAACCGGATCCCGGCCAAGCAAGTCTTCCACACTCACCTCGTGCAGCTCGCTCAATGTCGCCTTGCCACTGATCAGGTCGGCCATGCCGGGAATGGTGAGAATATCCAGGGAGAGGTTTTCGAGAGTATCCACAATTTCGCGGCGACGCTGGCGACTGATGCTGGGCATGGCCAGCAGCAATTTTTGCGCGCCAAAATGCTCAATAAGCCAGGGCAAGGCAGCGGGCGAATACACGGTTAACCCCTGCAACAGCGCCTTTTGCAGCGCAATGTTGTCATCCACAAAGGCCACGGCGCGATATTCACTGCCATGGGTGAGAGAAGTATTTAACTGACGCCCGGAAGCGCCGGCGCCATAAATAATAACCGGGGTTTTCTGTTTTTTGGTGCTTTGGTTATACAGTGCCCGGGCCATGGTACGGGCTCCACCACACAACAACAACGCCAGTGCTGCGTAGATAATGGGCACCGAGCGAGGCAAAAAGGCGTTGAAGTAATACGCAGCCAGCACCATGGTAATGGCCGACACCGCCACCCCCCCCATCATCACCACGGTGGCATGGTGCCCCAAATAACGCAGCACCGCCCGGTAAAGGCCAAAGCGTACAAAGCACAGCAGGGTGAGCGGCAGCATGGCCGCCAACACTAGCCAGTGCTTAACGGAGTCCAGCAAGAGGGAGCTGTCGAGCCGCAGCATAAACGCCGCCCAGAACGCCAGCGAAATAAACAAGGTGTCCAGCAGCAAGCTAATGATGCGCTTTACCGAGCGAGACTGCTGGAACAGCCAGTGAATAGCCTGATGCATTATGGAATATCCCATTTTTTATTCTGACTTCAGCTTTTTACCCGATCACCACTGCCCTTGCCGGACACCGTGAGCAGAATGTAACGGAAATAATCCTTTACCGAGAATGACTGGATCATTTTTTGATCCGTCTCGGCCAGCAGCTCGGGCGTAGACATGTCAATTTCGCTCACCTGTGCCAGGCCGGTAATGCCGGGCCGTACATCATAAACGCCACGGGCAGCCCGGGCAGCGGTCAGATCTTGCTGGTTAAACAAACCTGGCCTTGGCCCTACCAGGCTCATATCGCCTTTCAGTACATTCCACAGTTGGGGCAACTCATCGAGTTTGGTTTTACGCAAAAAACCACCGAATGGCGTAATGGAAGCACTGCTTGCCAGGTGAGTCGCTACCGAGGCTGTATCTACCTTCATGGTGCGAAACTTGACCAGGGTAAAGGCTTTTTGCTGCCGGCCGACCCGCACCTGACAAAAAATGGGCGAGCCGGTATCGAACATGCCGATAACCGCAATCAGCACCAGCAGTGGAAAACCACACACCAGCCCCAGCAGTGAAAATACAATATCAAACAACCGAATCATCAAAACACCTCTTTAATCCCTGCTCTACCGACAGCGGCGGCTCCCAGCCCAATACCTTGCGTGCCTTGGAAATATCAACCTGTAGCGAGCCCAGCAAACGCTGTGCCATGGCTTTTTTACCCAACATGGTTGCACCAAGCTGCAACAACCCCACCGGCACCGGCACCAACCGGCATGGTGTGTCCATGGCCCTGGCCACACCGCGCAACAGCTCGGTGGTGGATACATCTTGCCCGTCTCCGGCCAGAAACACCTGATTGGCCGCAGCGGGATGATCAATGCAGGTGATAATGAGATCAACCAGATTATCCAGTGCCACCAGAGATCGTTTGTTGTGAATGGCGCCCAGGGGTAAAGGCAGCCCCTTTTTAGCCAACCAAACCATCCTGGCAAAATTGCCTTGTACACCCGGCCCGTAGACCAGTGGCGGGCGAATAATCACCAGCTCCATACCGGTTTTGGCGGCCAGTTGCTGCAAGCCCTGTTCAGCCTCCAGTTTGGAAATGCCGTAGGCATCTTCCGGTGCAGGAGCGTCTTCCGTTGTGAAAGGCTTATTCAAAGAAGTTTGCTCACCATTGACCTTGATAGAGCTGATAAAAATAAAGCGCTTTACACCTGCGCCTGCCGCCTGCCGAGCAAGATTCAACGTCCCCTCAACGTTGACCTTGCGATATTCCGCCAGCGGTTCGGCTACCTCGTCCTTCATAATATGGGCACGGGCGGCGGTGTGGATAACGATGTGCTGATCGGTTAAGGCTGCTGACCAGTTGGTATTCTCAGAAAAATTACCAACCATCAGTGCTCGGCACATATCAAAGCCACAATCGGCACGTAATGCCGCTGAAAGATGAAATTTTTCATGTTTCAATACCTGGTTAAGCAAAGCTTGCCCAACAAATCCGGTGGCTCCGGTTACCAGCACATTGGTCCTTTGTATCATGGTTCAAGCAGCTCCTGATAAATATCCATATGCTGTTTAATAATTTTTTCAATCGCAAAGGCCTCCTCCGCCAAAGCTCTGCCCGCTTCTCCCATTCGCTTTCGCAAATTGGGAGACGAAATAAAAAATTCAATTGCATCAGCCAGTGCTTCTGCATTTTTTACCGGTACGAGGAGGCCTGTTTCGTTTGGAGTAATGGCATCTCTGCAGCCCGGTACATCTGTGGTTACCACTGCTCTTCCACAGGCAGCAGCTTCAACCAGGCTCTTGGGTAAGCCTTCACGATAAGATGGCAGACAGACGATGTTAGCGGCTGCGTATTGCTGTGCAATGTCCTTGCGGTAGCCTAACAACTCAATGTGCTCTTCGGCAGCCCACTGTTCCAACTCCAGCTGACTGACACTGGTTGGGTTACCAGGGTCGGGAGAGCCGATCAAGCGCATTTCTATTGAAAGATTATGTTGTTTTAATAGCCTTGCTGCTTCTACAAACTCGAACACGCCCTTGTCCTTGAGCAGGCGTGCTGCCATCACTACGACGGGTTTACCTTCAGGTTCAGGCACATATGGATAATCGGACAAGGCAACTCCGGAACCACGGATCATACGTGTCTGATCAGCAATCAAGACTCCAAGTGATAGCAGGAGATCCCGATCATCCGGGTTCTGGAAAATAACAGCCAGACGTTTCTGCTTAAATGCAAAATGATACAGCTTAGTTACCAACCAGCGGCGTAAACGAGCAGCTCCGGAATGTGCGAGAAAAACAGTCCCTAAACCAGAAACTGCACTCACCACAGACTTCACACCAACCAGACGTGCAGCAATACCACCGTAAAGTACCGGCTTAATGGTAATAAGGTGTACCAGTGAAGGTTTTACACGCCGGAATAGTTTTACCAAGCATAGCAGTGTACTCAGCTCATTCAGCGGATTCTGACCACTTCGCAAGAATGGCACTACATGATGGACGAAGCCCTGAGCTTGAATAAGTTCAACATCAGAACCATCTGCCGTTGCTATATGTACGTCATAACCAGACCTTTGTGCAGCAACCGCCAGCGCTAATCGATGCGACAGGAAAAAATCGGGCGTATTAACCACAAAAAGAATAACGTTGGATTGGTTAGCCAAACTGTATTTATCCCACATTATCAATATACCAAGACATCGCCTTGGCTATGCCGTCTTTGATACGGTACTGCGGCGCATAGCCCAGCTTACTGGCTGCCTTGCTGATATCCGCCTGTGAATGACGCACATCACCAGCACGAAAATCGCGATACACTGGCGCGTTCTCATTGAACTTACCGTTTTCAGCCAAAGCCGCCTGCAGGGTACGGTAGAGGTCATTCAGTGTGGTACGGTCGCCCACTGCCACATTATAGACTTCGTTTTTAGCGTTTTCATCTGCCGTGGCAGCCAGAAAATTAGCCTGTACAGCATTTTCGATAAAGCAAAAATCGCGACTAGTTTCGCCATCGCCGTTGATAAACACCTCTTCGCCTTGAATCATGCTGGCTGTCCACTTGGGGATAACCGCAGCATAGGTACCGTTAGGATCTTGTCGTTTGCCGAACACATTGAAATAACGCAGACCGATGGTATTGAAACCGTAGGTATGGGCAAATACATCAGCATACAACTCATTGACATATTTGGTTACTGAGTAGGGTGACAATGGCTTACCAATATTTTCTTCCACCTTGGGCAAGGCCGGGTGATCACCATAAGTTGAACTGCTAGCAGCGTAAGTAAAACTTTTAACCCTAGCATTACGTGCAGCCACCAACATATTCAAAAAGCCACTAATGTTTGTCGCATTGGTTGCAATGGGATTATTAATGGAGCGCGGAACCGAGCCAAGCGCCGCCTGATGTAGTACATAATCAATACCTTCACAGGCTTTCTGGCAATCGTCCAGATTTCGGATGTCCCCCTCGATAAAGGAAAACCCAGCCCACTGTTCCAAAGTCACCAGCCGCTGCACTTCATCCAGATTGTGCTGATGGCCAGTAGCGAAGTTGTCCAGCCCCACGACACGCTGATTCAGCTTGAGCAAGTGTTCCAGTAGGTTGGAGCCGATAAAACCGGCCACACCAGTGATCAGCCAGGTTTTAGGACTGGCAGGGAGAGTTTCAAGCAGTTGTGAATAGGCAGTCATAGTTCATATGCCCGCCTTTTTGTTGGAGAACGGGCATCCTTATCGGGTTGTAGAAGGTAGAATTACAGGCGCAGATCGCTAACATCTGCAGACAGGATGTACTTGAGGTCATACACTACATGCGCCGGCTTGCACAGATCGCGGATTTGCTCAACGCCCATTTCGGCAAACTCCTTATGGGCCACGGCCATGACTACCGCATCGTACTCACCAGCCTGAGGAGCCTCAATCGGAGTGATGGCATATTCATGCTCGGCTTCCACAGGATTGATCCAAGGATCGTAGCAATCTACCTGCACACCGTAATCCTGCAGCTCGCTGATAATATCCACCACTTTGGTATTACGCAGGTCAGGGCAATTTTCCTTGAAGGTAAGGCCCATTACCAGCACTTTGGAGCCTTCCACATGGATGCGCTTTTTCAGCATCGCTTTGATCAGCTGGCTGGCGACATAGGCCCCCATTCCATCATTCAAGCGACGGCCCGCAAGAATAATCTCGGGGTGATAGCCCACAGACTGCGCTTTGTGAGTAAGGTAATAAGGATCAACTCCAATGCAGTGACCTCCCACCAGCCCCGGACGGAATGGTAAAAAGTTCCACTTGGTACCTGCAGCCTTGAGCACCTCTTCCGTATCAATACCCAGCTTATTGAAAATCAGTGCCAATTCATTAATAAGACCGATATTCACATCTCGCTGAGTATTCTCGATCACCTTGGCAGCTTCCGCCACCTTGATCGAGCTGGCCTTGTGGGTACCCGCAGTGATGATAGAACGATAAAGCTGATCCACTGTTTCTGCAACCTCAGGCGTGGAGCCGGAAGTAACCTTGAGAATATTGGTCACGCGGTGTTCTTTATCTCCCGGGTTGATTCGCTCAGGACTGTAGCCGCAGAAAAAGTCCAGGTTGAACTTAAGGCCCGATACACGTTCCAGCACAGGTACGCAGTCTTCTTCGGTTGCTCCGGGGTAAACAGTAGATTCATAAATAACAATATCGCCTCGTTTAAGCACCTGACCGATGGTTTCACTGGCCTTGATCAATGGGGTTAAGTCTGGTTGTTTATGCTCATTGATTGGCGTAGGCACGGTAACGATAAACACGTTGCAGGCTTTCAGCTCATCCAGCGAGCTGCTATAGGATAAAAGCTTGGCCTCTGCCAGTTCGTGATCGTCTACTTCCAACGTGCTGTCGTGACCCTGCTGAAGTTCAGCTAGGCGCGTAGTGTTGATATCATACCCTAGCGTGGGATATTTCTTACCAAATTCTACGGCTAGGGGAAGACCTACATAGCCGAGACCGATAATTCCTAAATGTTTTTTATTGATTTCTGAAAGCATTATATTCACACACTATATATTTAACATGCTATCTTTTTCGTTAGATAAAAAGATGAAATAGCAACGTATAAAAGGGCGACCAGGTTGAAAAACATGGCATCAAACACCCCATCACATTCAACAATATAAAAACCACCCTAAATTAAAAAACACCTTTACTTTGCAAGTGCTTTGAAATTCCATCAATCCACTCCTCCATTCTGTCTGACCACGTCACCTTACAAGTTGGAAAGACACTTGGCCATTCTTTAGATAGTTCTTCAATAATTTTTATACGGGCTTCTTCAGGACAAAGGAAGTTCACAGAAAATCCGACACCATGCCTCTCGACCTCATCCGAGTACCCATCACTCTCGGATTGAGCTATAACAAACCTTTCATTAGCAATGTAGTCATAAAGCTTTAAGGGACTACCCGGGCTAATTCTATTTTTCTTTACCGGTAACAAACAGAAATCAGCCGCTCTGATCAAGTCTGCACAACCTTTATCATCTAATGGAGTGAAGTTAGTACAAAATCCAAATTTATCAAACGCACTTATGTCGCCTCCACCAAAATAAATCTTAATGTTATCACCATGAAGGTTAAACTGCTCTTGCAGATTAACAACATATTCTACGCCATGCCACTGCGAAGCGGATCCGACAAAAACAAGTACTTTTTCCTCCTCGGGGATATTGAATCTTATTCTAGCATCACTTTTAGAAAGTGTAGAATGTGAACTCGGTGAAAAACCATTATAAACAAAGAAATCATACTTTTTTGCCAAGCTATGACTTTGATACCAACACAAGAGATCTGGATGGTTAAAAATTCTGACATCAGCCCAAACATCCAACTTGTGAGATATATAGGACGTGATTTTCACTAATATAAGCTTAAGCCCCTTATATGGTAGCAAAGTAGACTCTTCAACTGCATTAGAATGAACCTCACGCACACTGGAGATATTAAAAAGCTTAGCCAACATCAAAGTGAAAAAACCGCAACGCCCTCTACTAATAAAAACATCAGGTCGCATGAAAAGAAGATAGAAAAATGATTTAATATCAAGAAGAAAAACAGAAAGAAAACGTAAAATAGGATTTCTAAATGGGCAACTGATGACTTCAAGACTATTAACTCTACTAGAAAGAGCTGTTAGCTTTTGGTAGGTAGCTCTATCTTTACCTGACTTCCGTTTCAAGTCAAAATCACACAAATAAAGAATTCTTAAGTCTATTTTCATAGAAAAACAAGCCGAGATTATTTAAAAATTAACACTAGTTCATCAACCAGCAGCTATAAATGAGATAGCATTAATCATTGCCAAATTTGTTGCTACAATCTTCTAACACAGATTTCATAGCACGGTAATAGTTTAATCCAGAGGAGCGGCTATCATAACCACTGGCAATACGAGCTACATTCTTCCTAAGATAAGATTTCTCTTGAGACTTGAGGTTTATGAACGACTTTATTTTATCAGTAATTAAATTATGAGTCGCATGCTCCACCATGAAAGCATTGACACCATCCTGCACAACACCATCGATCCCTTCATTTTTATGACCAAGAATCACACAACCGTTAGCCATTGCCTCAAGATAAACCAAACCAAAAGTTTCTGGACAACTTGGCATAACAAACAGATCAGACTGAAAAAATTTTTCTGGCAGACATTCCCGGTCTATCCATCCATGAAACTGAACAACTGAATCAACATTAATATTTTTAGCAAGTTCTTTCAGATTTTTTTCTTCTGGTCCAACACCATAAATATCAAATCTTAATTTAAAACCGAAATCAACAAGACTTTTGATTGACAAGATGACGGAATCGATATTTTTTAACGACTTTAGCTCACCAGCATATATTAACTTGCAATCGAAAAACTCTTCATTGTTACAAGCAACCTTCCCCCCAGATGAATGAAAAAAGAAGGAACTAGGAATACCAGAATATAAAACTTGGACATCTTTTAAATTAAACTTTTTATCAAGCTCTTCAGATATACTATGAGACCTCGAAAAGACTGCATCAACCTCATTGATGCACCTTTTTAGGTAATTATGTTTGAAGTCTCCCTTATGAACTACAAGCACCTTTGGAACCTCTTCCCTTATATTTAAAGAAAGATATCTGTAAGCATTTAGAGACATATGAAAAACAATCAAATCATATTCTTTGTTTTTTAAAATGTGACTAACTATAAGTTTTGTATATATTTTTATAAAAAGTCCACGAATACCCAGCAGAGGCACATCATAAACCTGTCCCTCTATACATCTAGGTAAAATATCGCAGAACTTAAATTTTTTCTTAAGGAATTGTTGAAACCGAATAACTGCAGAAACTTCAAGGCCGAACTCTTGGGCACTTAGAATAAGATCCTTAACTGCCTGCGTCTGATCATTACCATTGCGTTTTTCAGATGTAGGGTATAAATCTGTAACGAGTATAATTTTCATTTATAAGTAGCCGTTGGCAGTATTCTGAGAGTATTACTCTAGAGCTGTTTTCTTCAATTGGATGGTTACAAACCTCAATGCTTCGCGGACTTCGTTTCTGAAACTAAATAATGCAGTAACAAACAGCAGACACCAGAACGCCAACATGAATGAATAGATGCTCCCGCCATATAGCGTAAAGACGCTGGCCCCCACCACTACCAGCGCTGAATATCCATAAAGCAATAGCCTTGGCATTGGTTTCCACAGATAGATTGAGAACTCAGTACGCAGTACAAAAAACACCCAAAACGAAATACAGGTACTAACAGCTGCACCTGCTGCACCGAAGCGCGGGATCATCAGCAAGTTCCCCACAAGATTGACTACAAAGGCAACCAAAGCGGCCAGCATGGCAAAACTGCTACGACGTGAGATACCAATGCCCACTACAGTGGTTTCTGATAGCGTGTAGAGCAAGGGGGCGCCAAGACACGAAACCAGGATCCATTGCACTGCCATATAGTTTGCTGGCAGGAACAGTGTCACAATCCATGACAACAAGCCAGCAAGGCAAAACATCAATACAACAAGTCCAAGTATGTATCGGCTTACTTTATGTAAATTATCAAGTCCCTCGTCTTTGCTGGCCCATTTATAAACAGTGGGAGCCCATACGGTAGAAAAAACACTTTGCAGAATGGTCGCCGCCCCGGCAAAGCTCACAGCCACTGAATAAACGCCAAGCTCTTCAAAGTTTGCCAGCGTGCGTAAAAACACCTTATCAATGGCAGTAAGGCCCCAGTATGCGACTCCTCCCAGTATCAAAGGCATTCCAAATCGCAGCATGCTTTTAAGGTGCTGGAAATCAAGTGATGCACTTAACCCGGCTATCCACTCCTTACGGGTATTAAACGTAAACACTACACAGACCAACAGTAAGGCAATGGTGTTTGCAAAAACAAGATTTATGAGGTTTTTATCTGCCCCCAACAGTATATAAGCGACAATGATGGCAAGCAATACCAGCTTGGGTAACAACTGACTCAGTGAAAATGCCAGCCCCTGCTCGTTCATCCGCAGTACCAATGACAGAAAACGGGATATGAACGCAGCCAATAAGGCAGTCGATATAAGTAAGCTTAAATACCAATCTGGTCGTTCAAATAACCAGTCTGCAAGGATACCACCGAGTGACAGCAAAACCGCCAAGGTAACCAGCAGTATAGTGAGGCCCGGCAACAGGGCACACTTCAACAGTGCTGGTTTATCATCTGCTTCATGAAACTCACGCACATAGGCTTGATCCAGCCCCAGACTAAACAATAATATGCCGAAGCTGATAGTCACCTGCAGCATTGCCATTCTGCCTACATCTTCCTGTGAAAAGAACCAGGTGATAATAGGCAGCGTGATCAGGCCCAGCAGTGCACCACCAATGGGGCCTATGGCGAAGGCAGCTATTTTTTTTGGTGTCAAACTAAACCACCCTTTAATTCACAGCCGTTTTTATCTGCCAATCTCAGAGCTTGCTCTACCAAATTTTTTGTTCTGAAAATGCCTTGCTCTCTTGACCAGTATTTACTAACCAACTCTTTATTATTCTCTTTCTCCTCACTAGATAGCGGTTTCTGCAACAGTGAGATATCTTTTTCCAGCTCTTGCACGGATGAAACTGCGATACCCATTTCCTTTAGAAAAGGATACGTTGGATTTTCTTCTCGTAGAAAGACTCGCGCACCGAGATACAGCATAATAACAATATTGCCAACAGCTTGCTGACGCTTATGATTCATGATCACGTAACCACATTTCCTAATCGTAGCCACATAATTTTGAATAGACATAAAATCTTTCAATGGGTTGAACTTTTCACCAAAGTATTGCTTTCCAATTGTAATTATTTTTTCACCGTAGGTTTTATCACCATAACTTAGAGGGGAAATAATATATCTATTTTCAACGCCAGCTTCATGTAGAAAGTCTAATATTTCTTTATGATTACATGTTAGTGAAGCGCTATTGCCGATCAAAATGGAATCGCCTTCCACCTGCTCATCTTCAAATCCTTTAATAAGGTGATCTTCCATGGCGCCATAATTCCAGCACGCATACTTTGGGAAGTCCTGCCATCTGTGAGAATTTAGCACCATCTCGTATTCATTCGGCAAGACCGGAGAAAAAATAGAAAGTTTTTCTATCGCCTTTCTTCGGGATTTTGAAACACCAGCTAACCTGAATGAAAATCTAAGAATCTTTCCAATCGTTCTGCGAAGTAGCGATTTATAGCTTTGAGAGGCTATATTTTGGCTTGCTGGCAGAAAAAGATCTTTTGGCTTGCCGATTAAATCGTAATAATCATACCCCCACCCGAACCAAACAGTCGGCACATCTTCAGGGATATTGAATATTTCCGGATATAGCAAGTCGCCAAATGAATGAAAAATTACTAAATCATATTTTTCATACAACTCTTTTTCTACTCGTGGCCTTCTTATCTGTGAAGGTGTATATTTTACGTGCAAATAATCCTTCAGCTTAACAAATTTCAGACTTTCCGATTTAGAAAATATTATAACTTCATTTTTTTCAGGGAATGCTTTTTCAAAAACTGTATAGGCATGATCAACAAACTTATCATCTGTTGCAATATGAAGAATTTTCATTGTGCTTTAAGAAGCTCCATTTCAAGAGTTTTCAGATCTTTTTTTCTAGCTTTAATAGGTCTTGCTGGAACACCTGAATATATTTTGTACTCTCCACAGTCTTTCGTAACCAGGCTTAGCGCGCCCACTGCTACACCTTCATTTAAGGTTACTCCTGGTAAAATGATACTGCCAGAGCCTACAATAACGTGTTTGTGAAGTTTAACATCTGCTGATTGTACATTTTTATACTCTTCCGGAATCATGGGGTTAGTTAAACTAGACCCACTATAGTCATCGTTACTGGTGTAGATTGAGACTCGAGAAGATAGTCCTGAAAAATCTGATAGCTCTATATGACCATTCCCCATTAAAGAGCAAAATACTGCGATATGTGTATAGTTTCCAATTTTAATGCCACCTTCGCCAGCTGAAAGCACACAGAAATCATCGATGCGAACGTGACTGCCAATTGATATTTTACTCACATTATAGAGAGATGCCTTATCAGAAATAAGAACATTCACTCCGAGAGATTCAAAACCAATTTGTTCTAATTGTTCTCTGGAAAGAAAAGCCATTGTTACTGCTCCCTGGCATCTAAGGCATGCTGGATAATATCAATAACTCTCTGTTGCTCCAATGCTTGTAAGCCGGCATAAATCGGCATACAAAGAATACGACTTGCTATATCGTGCGATATCGGCTGTTTACTACTGTAAGATAAACACTCTATGGTTTCGAGTGAAGGAAAAAAATAGCGACGAGCAAGAACTCCATTTTCTTTGAGAAGGCCTGCCACCTGCATAGCTTCTTGCTCAGATTCAAACACCACAGGGAAATAAGCAGAGTTATAAGATATATCGTCACTTCTTTTTTGCAGCTTAACCAGGCTTTCCAGTTCTCTTGCATAGTGAGCCCAGACTGTGCTTCGAGCAGCCAAGTTTTCTTCAATTTCATCCAGTACACACAGGCCCATGGCGGCCTGCAGCTCGTTCATTTTGGCGTTAATGCCCAGCTCTTCAATGGTTTCCGGCCCGGTAATGCCGAAGTTAATCATCTTTCTAGCCCGCTCCAGATCTTCCTTGCGCTTGAAGATAATGGCACCGCCCTCGCCGGTGTGGAACAGCTTGGTGGCATGAAAGCTAAGAGTGGCAGCATCGCCATGCCTAAGCAGGCTTTCGCCTTTGTAATTTACACCAAAGGCATGGGAGGCATCGTAGATAACCTTGAGATTATACTTTTGCGCAATGGCGTCGATGGCTTCCACCTCACAGGCGTTGCCAAACACATGCACGGGCACAATCGCTCTTGTGTTGGGGGTAATGGCCGCTTCAATATTGGCAGGATCCAGACACCAGGTGTGCGGATCTATGTCTGCAAATACCGGCTCTATACCTTCCCACTTCAGCGAGCTGGCGGTGGCGATAAAGGTGAAGGGCGTGGTGATGGCTTCCGGACGCTGTTCAGAGCCGCCCTGCACGCCAAGGGCACGATAAGCAATTTGCAGTGCCAGGGTTCCGTTGGAAACCAGCAGCAGGTTCTCTACCCCCAGGTAGCTTTCCAGTCGTTGAGTCAGCTGCTGCACCAGCTCGCCATTGTTGGTGAGCCACTGGCGCTCATAAATGCCATCGATATATTTATTCAGCTTTTCCCGGCTGGGAAAATAGGGCTTGGTAACAGGGATCATCCATGCTCTCCGGTCAGATCCAATAGATATTGGCCATAACCATTTTTTTTCAGATATTCGGCCTGTGCAAGCAGCTGCTCGTGGTTCAGCCAGCCCTGATTTAGCGCAATTTCTTCCAGGCAAGCAATTTTGTAGCCCTGGCGCTTTTCTATGGTTTCCACAAACTGAGCGGCTTCAAGCAGGCTTTCGTGGGTGCCGGTATCGAGCCACGAAAAGCCCCTGCCCAGCAGCTCTACGTTGAGGTTGCCCTGCTCCAGGTAAACCCGGTTAATATCGGTAATTTCAAGTTCGCCCCTGTGGCTGGGCTTAACCTGTTTGGCAATATCAATGACTTTGTTGTCGTAAAAATACAGGCCGGTGACCGCATAATGAGACTTTGGCTTAAGGGGCTTCTCTTCTATGGAGATGGCGCGTTTGTTTTGATCGAACTCCACCACGCCAAAACGCTCGGGATCCTTGACCTGATAGCCAAATACGGTGGCACCTTCGGTGCGTGCTGCCGCTTGCCTCAGCTTGGGGCTAAAGCCGTGACCATAGAAGATATTGTCCCCCAGCACCAGGCAGACATGGCTGTCGCCAATAAATTTTTCACCAATAATAAAAGCCTGTGCCAGACCATCGGGACTGGGCTGGATCTCATAACTGAGGTTAATGCCAAACTGGCTGCCATCACCCAATACCCGAATAAAACCGGCCTGATCTTCCGGCGTGGTGATGATCAAAATATCGCGAATGCCGGCCAGCATGAGCACCGACAGTGGATAGTAGATCATGGGTTTGTCGTAGATTGGTAGCAGCTGTTTGGAAGTACCTAATGTGATGGGATAAAGACGTGTACCAGAACCGCCGGCCAGAATAATACCTTTCATGATACCACTCCTAAACGTTCACGTTGGTAACTGTCGTCTTGCACGCGTTGGCACCATAACTGATTTTCCAGATACCACTGTACGGTTTTTCGGATACCAGACTCGAATGTTTCTTCTGGTTTCCAGCCGAGTTCACGTTCAATTTTTCCCGCATCTATAGCGTAACGACGATCATGACCAGGGCGGTCGGTAACATGGGTAATTAATGATGTGAAGGGTATAAAAGAAGAAGAAACCAATTCATCCAGTATGTCACAGATCGTCTTCACAACTTCCAGGTTGGTTTTTTCATTATGGCCGCCGATGTTGTAGGTCTCCCCTACTTTTCCTTCTGTGACTACTTTGTAAAGCGCGCGAGCGTGGTCTTCTACATAAAGCCAGTCGCGGATCTGATCACCTTGGCCATAAATGGGTAACGGCTTGCCTTCCAGGGCGTTGAGGATCACCAGAGGGATGAGTTTTTCCGGAAAATGATAGGGGCCGTAGTTGTTGGAGCAATTTGTGATCAGCGTGGGCAAACCGTAGGTACGCCGCCAAGCTCGTACCAAATGATCGGAGCTGGCCTTGCTCGCAGAGTACGGGCTGCTGGGGGCATAAGCGGTTGTTTCAGTAAACAGCGTCTGATGCGCATTCTCGTTTTCATCCGGATGAGGCAGGTCGCCGTACACTTCATCTGTTGAAATATGATGATAACGGAATGCCTGTTTATGCTTGTCACTCAGTCCATTCCAGTAATTACGAGCCACTTCCAGCAAGGTGTAAGTGCCGACTATGTTGGTCTGAATAAACTCTGCAGGGCCGTCTATGGATCTATCTACATGGCTTTCTGCTGCCAGGTGCATAATGGCATCTGGCTGATGCTCGGCAAACACGCGCTCGAGCTCGGCCCGGTTACAAATATCCACCTGTTCAAAGCTATAGCGATTGCTTTCACAGACTTCTGCCAGGCTTTCCAGATTGCCGGCATAAGTGAGCTTGTCTACGTTAACCACGCTGTCTTGAGTGTGGTTAATGATATGGCGAATAACGGCCGAACCGATAAAACCTGCGCCGCCGGTTACCATAATTTTCATAAGTTAGTCATTCCCAAATAAATCGCGCGTATATACCTTGTCTGCTACATCATGCAGTTCACCGGAAGGCCGATTGGCGACTATCACATCTGCCAATTGCTTGAATTTCTCCAGATTGTTCACCACCCGAGAGTGGTAAAACTCGTCACACTCTAGCACCGGCTCATACACCACTACCTCAATACCCTTGGCCTTGATCCGTTTCATCACCCCCTGGATCGCTGAGGCACGGAAGTTGTCAGAGCCGGCCTTCATTACCAGACGGTAGATGCCTACTGTAGGCTTTGTGCTGGCCGCTGGAGATTCCGGCTCAAGGCCGGAATGACAGGCTGCAAGGGAGCGGTTGAGTTTTTCTATTATCTGGTTGGCAATAAAGTCTTTGCGGGTGGTGTTGGCGTCGACAATGGCCTGAATAATGTTGCTGGGCACGTCTTGATAGTTGGCCAGCAGTTGCTTGGTGTCTTTCGGCAGACAGTAGCCTCCGTAGCCAAAGCTGGGATTGTTGTAGTGGTTGCCAATGCGCGGATCCAGCCCCACACCTTCGATTATCTGGCGGCTGTCCAGGCCGTGGCTTTCTGCATAGCTGTCCAGCTCATTGAAGTAGGCCACACGCATGGCCAGGTAGGTATTGGAAAACAACTTGACCGCCTCGGCCTCGGTGCTGTTGGTGTAGAGTACCGGCACATCCTTCTTTATTGCCCCTTGCAGCAACAGCCCGGCAAAGACCTCGGCGCGCTCCGACTGCTCTCCCACTATGATGCGGGAAGGATACAGGTTGTCGTGCAGCGCCTTGCCTTCACGCAGGAATTCCGGCGAGAAGAGGATGTTGTCGGTGCCCATTACCTCTTTCAGCCGCTGGGTATAGCCCACCGGCACGGTGGACTTGATAACCATCACCGCCTCGGGATTGATGCCGAGCACGTCCCGGACCACCGCCTCTACGCTGCCGGTGTTGAAGTAATTGGTATCGGGGTCATAGTCGGTCGGTGTGGCGATCACCACGAAATCTGCATTCCGGTAGGCTTCTTCCTTGTCCAGGGTCGCACTAAAACGAATGACCTTGTTTTGCAGAAATTCGCTGATCTCCGCATCCACAATGGGAGATTGGCGATCGTTAAGTAACTGCACCTTGTCTGGAACGATGTCGAGGGCAACCACCTCGTTATGCTGGGCAAGCAACATGGCGTTGGACAAGCCCACATAGCCAGTACCGACAATGGCAATTTTCATGATGTGGTTCTTTTTTGATTAGTTGTTTAGAGAGAAAACAGGGTCCGGGAGGCGTACGCAGCCGCTTGGTGCCTAAAATGCACGCTACCGCCCAAAGGGTTATGATGGCCATTCCCCCACGGCCGCTGACTGTACTGCTGGCGCCCGGAAAATCGCATGCTGCAAGGCATGGGCGGCTCGTTACAAAGGCGCACAAGTTTAGCGGATTTGGTCACCCGATAAAACCTTGCCCGGCAAGGGGCCAGGGCTTGCTCCACTGTCCGCGGAACCTAAACCGAGGAGACACTGGCTCGGCAAGCCGGAAGAAACGTCAGTGCCAGCCCGCCCGCCAGGGTTGATGCTGCAGGCCAATTTCATTCGACCTAATGCGCCGCCCGGTGCAAAATAAAGGTAACTCACTCTGATCTTAAGGATTTGTCATGCGTGTTCTCGGTATTGCCCTGGTCACCCTCACCCTGTCCGGCTGCGCCAACATGGGGTTCGACAGCAATGTGTCGCCGGCCGGCATCAAGGACTACTACAAGGGCAGCAATGTAAAGCTTTATGGTCGCGAGGAGCTCAAGGCTGCGAACTATGTGAGTCTGGGCACGGTGGAAGGTGAAGCCTGCCAGGTTGAGGCCAACGAGCCGCCGCCCAAGGACGCCGACGCACGCGCCGATATTCGTCGCCGTGCCGCCGACATGGGCGCCAATGGCATTTTGCTGGATCGCTGCATTCGCTTTGAAGACATGCCCGGTTGCATTGAGCAGGTGCTGTGCAGCGGCCAGGCACTGGTGGTTAACGAGTGACGTGAGATTGCAGGCCCCAATTCATTGGGATCACAACCGTCCACCAATGCATGAATTGCCCGGCCAAAGCCGGGCCTACTACTGGATTAATATGACCACCATCAAGCTCGACCCTATCGGCACGATTCGCTCACCCTACAAGGAAAAGTTTGCAGTGCCGCGCCAGCCGGGGCTGGTAAGCCGGGCCCGGGCGCAGCTGGAGATGTTGCCTCCCTATAATGACCCCAGCGCGTTTCGCGGGCTGGGCGAATTCAGCCATTTGTGGCTGGTGTTTGTGTTTCACCAGACCATGGAGCAGGGCTGGAAGCCAACCGTGCGCCCGCCTCGCCTGGGCGGTAACGAGCGCGTGGGCGTGTTTTCCACCCGCTCCACTTTCAGGCCCAACCCCATCGGACTCTCGGTGGTAGAGCTGCGCGACATGTGCAAAGACGGCAGCAGGGTATGGCTGGAGCTGGGTGGCGTGGATCTGGTAGACGGCACCCCCATTGTCGATATCAAACCGTATATTCCCTGGGCCGACGCCGTGCCCCACGCCCACGGCGGCTTTGCCCCGGCCCCGCCGGATTTGGGCATGGAAGTCATTTTCTCCCCCGAAGCCGAGCAGGCCTGCGCCCGCTCGACTATTCCCGAACTGAAAGAATTCATTACCGAGGTGCTGGTGCAGGATCCGCGCCCGGCCTACAAGAAGCAGCTACAGCAATGGCAGCAGTATGGCGTACGGTTGTATGACTATAACGTGCGCTATGAGGTGTTTGGGCAGCTGACTCGGGTGTTAGAACTGGAGCGCCTGTAGACCCCAATTTATTGGTGCAAGAGATCGTCAGCATGACACCTAGCCCGGCTGAAGCCGGGCCTGTAAGGCTGTAAACCACAAGACTCTTCTGCCTGCCCCGCCCCCCTGCTACAATTCGGGCTTTAACGGACTTCAAGCTTACAAGGTTCTCGTTCATGCGTACCAGCCAATACCTGCTTTCCACCCTCAAAGAAACCCCGAGCGACGCCGAGGTGATCAGCCATCAGCTGATGCTGCGCGCGGGCATGATCCGCAAGCTGGCTTCAGGCCTCTACAGCTGGCTGCCCAGCGGTCTGCGGGTATTGAACAAGGTCGCCGCCATTGTGCGCGAAGAAATGAACCGGGCCGGCGCCATTGAAATGCTGATGCCGGTGGTGCAGCCCGCCGATCTGTGGCAGGAAACCGGTCGCTGGGACAAGTTCGGTCCCGAGCTGCTGCGCATTAAAGACCGCCACGACCGCCCCTTTGTGCTGGGTCCCACTCACGAGGAAGTGATCACCAGCCTGGTGCGCAACGAGGTGGCATCTTACAAACAGCTGCCCCTGAACCTGTATCAGATCCAGACCAAGTTCCGCGACGAAGTGCGCCCGCGCTTTGGGGTGATGCGCTCCCGCGAGTTTGTCATGAAGGACGCCTACTCCTTCCACACCACGCAGGAAAGCCTGCAGCAGACCTACGACGACATGTATCAGGCCTATAGCCGGGTGTTTGAGCGCATGGGACTGGACTTCCGCGCCGTGCTCGCCGACACCGGCGCCATTGGCGGCAGTGCCTCGCACGAGTTCCACGTGCTGGCCCAGAGCGGGGAAGACGACATTGCCTTCTCAACCGAGTCGGATTACGCCGCCAATATTGAAATGGCCGAGGCCCTGGCGCCCAAAGACAGCGCCGATGCACCAACCCAGGAAATGACCCTGGTCGACACCCCCAACACCAAAACCATTGCCGCCCTGGTGGACAACTTCGGCCTGCACATTGAGCAGACCGTGAAGACCCTGCTGGTGAAGGCCGCCGACGATGTAGACGCCACCCTGGTGGCGCTGCTGGTGCGCGGCGATCACGAACTCAACGAAGTGAAGGCCGAGAAACTGCCCCAGGTGGCCAGCCCCCTGACCTTTGCCACCGAGGAAGAAGTACGCGCCGCCGTGGGCGCCGGCCCCGGCTCCCTAGGTCCGCTGAACATGCCGGTGCCGGTCATTGTGGATCGCGCCGTGGCGGTAATGAGCGACTTTGGCGCCGGCGCCAATATCGACGACAAGCATTACTTTGGCATTAACTGGGGCCGCGACCTGCCGCTGCCCGACGTGGCCGATCTGCGCAACGTGCGCGAAGGCGACCCCAGCCCCTGCGGCAAGGGCGTGCTGCAGATCAAACGCGGCATTGAAGTAGGCCATATCTTCCAGCTGGGCAACAACTACTCCGAGAAGATGAATGCCACCGTGCTGAACGAAGGCGGCAAGGCCACCGTGCTGGAAATGGGCTGCTACGGCATCGGCGTATCGCGTATTGTGGCCGCCGCCATTGAACAGAACCACGACGATCGCGGCATTATCTGGCCCGACGCCATCGCCCCCTTCCAAGTGGCCATCATTCCCATGAACATGCACAAGTCTCACCGGGTGCAGGAAGTGGCCGAAAAGCTCTACGCCGAGCTGACCTCCGCCGGTATTGAAGTGCTGTTCGACGATCGCAAGGAACGCCCTGGCGTCATGTTTGCCGACATGGAGCTGCTGGGTGTGCCCCACAGCATTGTGATTGGCGAGCGCGGCCTAGACAACGAAGTGGTGGAATACAAACACCGCCGTGGCGGCGACAAGCAGGAAGTGGCCATTGCCGATATCGTGGCCAAGGTGCAAGGCCTGCTGTAATTACTTGAAGCGCCCGCCAGGGCGCTTTTGCTTTGTAGCGCCAACTTTCTTTAAGCGCCTTGGAGCGCGGGCGGGGCGTCGCGGCCAGCCTGGTCGCATATTGGTGCGAAGCGCCAACCTTTAGCTGGTGCTGTGCAGCGGTCAGGCGCAGGTGGTCGAGTAGGTTGTGATGAGCGAAGCGAACCACAACAACCACTGGCGACTGCGTCATGTTGGAATTCGCTGAGGCTCATTACAACCTACGGTCCTGGCGCAAGCTTGTAGGCCTGCTCTCCACTTGAGCCATCTTTCCTCTTCCCTTTTAAATGGTTATTTATACTGAACCAAAAGGGAGGATCATCATGGAACGAGAAGCCAGCAATACCTGTGCGCTGGTGATGACCGGCGGTGGTGCGCGGGCCGCGTATCAGGTGGGCGTGCTCAAGGCCATTGCCGATTGTTATCCACGGGGGCACGCCATTCCCTTTCCCATTTTGTGCGGCACCTCGGCCGGGGCCATCAACGCCACGGCGCTGGCCTGCTATGCCTCGTGTTTTCATCTGGGAGTGCGCAAGCTGGAATATGTGTGGCGCCACCTCAATACCCACAAGGTGCTGCGGCTGCAGCTCGGCCGCATTGTGGCGCACTCGGTGAAAAGCCTGGCCAGCGGCATGCTGGGCCGGCCTGCGCAAATGGCGCTGCCACTGTTTGACAACAGCCCGCTGGAGCGGCTGCTGGAAACCCTGATCGACTTCCAGCGCATCGACAATAACCTGCTTTACGGTGCACTGGAGGTGCTGGCGGTCACCGCTTCAAACTACAACACCGGGGACTCCACTACCTTTTTTCAGGGCCGGCCCCATCATCAGCCCTGGGCCCGGGCGGGCCGTTCGGGGCGATCGTCCATTATCGCCACGCCGCACCTGATGGCCAGCAGTGCCCTGCCCTTTATCTTCAAGCCCTGCAGGCTGCAGAACCACTACTTCGGTGACGGCTCCATTCACCAGCTCAACCCGCTCAGTCCGGCCATTCACCTGGGTGCCAGCAGAATCCTGATCATTACCCTGGCCAGCGACGAACCCGATCCGGATCACCTGCCCAGCGATCCCAGCAGCTCCGACATTGCCGGTCACCTGCTGGATACGGTGTTTACCGATGCCCTCACCTCAGACATTGAGCGGTTGCAGCGCATCAACAGCACCATTCGGCTGATCCCCGAGCGCAAGCGGGAACAGCTGAGCCTGCGCCATATCGACAACCTGGTGCTCAAGCCCAGCCGCAACCTGGACGAAATGACCCTGCAGCACTTCCATCGCCTGCCCTGGAACATTCGTGCCATGCTCAGGCTGTTCGGGGTGGAAGCCGGGGATGCCACCGGTCTGGCCAGCTTTTTGCTGTTTGAGCAGGCCTATACTCAAGAGCTGATTGATCTGGGCTATGCCGACACCCATCAGCGGCTGGATGAGGTGTGCGCCTTTCTGGGGCTGGAAGCCTCGCTGCAAAAAACGGGAACCTAGCAGTGAGACGAAGGACGTAAGACGAGAGACGTATCGGAGCGCGGCAGGGCCGCCTACGTTTCAGCTATCCACTCAAGCTGCCAGCCGGGTTGGTCTGCCTCGGCGGCATAGTCGGCACAGATAAACATCCCCACTGCGGCAACCAATTGATCGCCCAGCATCAGCAAGGGAATGCGTGTCCGTTGCCAGGGCGGCACGCCGTATTCCTGCCACAGCTTTTTTAAGGGGCGCGAACCGCTGCGGCCTGCGGGGTGCGCCCGCAGGCCGGGCACGGCAAAGGCGATATGCAGCTCATTCAGTGCCAAGGCACCGCAAATATTCGCTACGTCCGGCACTTGGCGTAGTCGCAACCGGCCCACGCCCAGATCATGCCACTGTTCAGGCTGAAGGGCCGACAGCGCCACCGGCTCCCCCTGCAGTGCCGGCACATACAAATGCCCCAGATACCGGCGCAGCTCGTTGCCGCCAATCGCCAGCAGAGGCTCGGCATCCTCACGGGCCAGCGCCAGCTCCCGCCAGGCTACCTCCAGCTGGCTGCGGCTTAAATGCAGCCCCCGCTCACCCAGCCAGTGGCGCAGGGCATTGTTGCGCCGGGCCGGGCTGAGCGACTGCAGGCCGGCAATGCTGAGCCCGCCGCCGGCATTTTGCAGCGCCGGCAGATCCTGTTCGGCCAGGGCTTGCGCCAGCTCCAGCTGTTCGGCACACAAGGCCGCGCTGCGGCTGGCGGTGCGGGCAAAGGCCGGCCATTGCGTCTGCAGCCGGGGCAAAATGTCGTTGCGCAGAAAGTTGCGGTCAAAGCGGTTGTCGGCGTTGGACGGATCTTCTACCCAGCGTAAACCCTGCTCAGTGGCAAAGCATTCAAGCTCGGCACGAGCCATCTCCAGCAGCGGCCGCAACTGCACGCCTCGCCCCAGGGGTTTGCTTTCCGGCATGGCGGCCAGCCCCTTGATGCCGGCGCCACGCTTGAGCGCCAGCAACAGGGTCTCGGCCTGATCATCCAGATGGTGTCCGGTCAGCAGGGCCGCTCCCGGTGGCAGCTCGGCGGCCAGGGCGGCATAACGGGCGTCACGGGCGGCGGCCTCAACACTCACGCGCGGACCGGTTTCCACCTTTACGCTCAGAATGCGGCAATCCACCCCCAACTCATTTGCTACCTGCACACAGTGTTGTGGCCAGGCCTTTGCCACCGTCTGCAGGCCGTGGTGCACGTGCAAGGTCACCAGCTCACGCTCTTGCTCGGCGGCCAATTGTGCCGCCAGCACCAGCAACACGGTGGAGTCGAGCCCGCCGCTGAAGGCAACATAAAGCGGCCCTTGCGGGTAAAGATCGTGAAGGCGTTGGTGAAAGTGGGAGTAGAGAGACATGGTGTTGTGACAGGAAGTAGAAGGTAGGCTGGAACAGATCCCAACATTCAGGCGCTCGGCTCAAATGTTGGGATTCGCTACGCTCATCGCCAACCTACGGCTTTCTTATGGCTTCAAGCTTCTGGCTTACCGCTCCCGGCAAAGCCGGGTCAGCAGTAGCCGTATTTCATCAGGCGCTGGTAGCGTTGTTCCAGCAGGCTGTCGGTGTCGAGCCGGTCGAGATCGGCCAAGTCAGTTACCAGCCGCTGTTTCAGGCGCTCGGCCATCAGCAGCGGGTTGCTGTGGGCACCACCCATGGGCTCTTCCACCACGTTGTCGATCAGGCCCAGCTCGTGAATACGACCGGCGGTGATACCCATGGCTTCCGCGGCCACCGAGGCCTTGTCGGCGCTCTTCCACAGAATGGAGGCACAGCCTTCCGGCGAGATCACCGAATAGGTGGAATACTGCAGCATGTTGACCCGATCGCCCACGCCAATGGCCAGGGCGCCGCCGGAGCCGCCTTCACCCACCACGGTGCAGATAATGGGAGTCTTGAGGCCGGCCATCACCTTGAGGTTACGGGCAATGGCTTCACTCTGGCCACGCTCTTCCGCACCCACGCCCGGGTAGGCACCAGGGGTGTCGATAAAGGTGAGAATGGGCATTTTAAAGCGCTCGGCCATTTCCATCAGGCGCAGGGCCTTGCGGTAGCCTTCCGGACGCGGCATGCCGAAGTTGCGCTTGATCTTTTCCTTGGTCTCACGGCCCTTCTGGTGGCCGATCACCATCACCGGACGACCGTCAAAGCGGGCCACACCGCCCACAATGGCCTTGTCGTCGGCATAGGCGCGATCGCCGGCCAGCTCGTCGAACTCACCAAACATCAGCTCCAGGTAGTCTTTGGTGTAGGGACGACGAGGGTGACGGGCCAGCTGGGAGATCTGCCAGGGACCCAGGTTGTTGAAGACCTTTTTGGTCAGCTCGTCACGCTTGGTTTCCAGACGGCCGATCTCTTCATCCAGGTCGATGTCGAGGCCTTCGCCTTCGCCCATGTGACGAAGCTCTTCAATCTGGGCCTGAAGCTCGGCGATGGGTTGTTCAAAATCCAGGAAATGGTGGCTCATGGCTGCCCTCTAGTCAAAAATCAGTTCGACCTTGTCCGAACCCAGCAAGCCCCTGAGCGATTCCAGCATCTGGTCGGTGGGGGTTACCCGCCACTCGGTGCCCAGAGTGAGCTCGGCTCTTGCGCCGGGTCGGTTATAGGTCACACGCACAGGACATACGCCCGCCCTTACCGGCGTGAGTATGTCCAGCAATTGAGTAAAAAAGCCCTGATCGATGCGGCTTTTGTCGATGTACAGTGCGAGCCCGCGGGCAAAGCGCTCCCGGGCATCGCTGATATCAAGTACTTCCCTGGCCGACATTTTAAGGCCACCGGAGAAGTCGTCAAAGCTGACCTGTCCACTGATGACCAGAATTTTATCTTTTTCCAGCAAAGACTCATAGCGTTCCAGTGCATCGGAGAACAGGGTCACGTCGAGCCGGCCGGATTTGTCGTCCAGGGTGAGAATGCCCATGCGGTTGCCCCGCTTGGTGGTCATCACCCGGGCGGCAATCACCAGCCCCGCCACCGTGCTCACTCGATCACGGCCGCCGGGCTGCACTTCGCTCAGCCGGCCGCTGGTGTAGTGGCGCAGCTCCTTGGCATACTGGTTGATGGGGTGGCCGGTGAGGTAGAGCCCGAGGGTATCGCGCTCGCCGTCCAGCCAGATTTTGTCGGGCCAGTGCGGCACGTCGGCAAAGGCATGCTCGACGTTTTCCTCTTCCACCAGCACGCCGAACATGTCTCCCTGTCCCAGGGCCTCGGCCTTGGCATGCTGATCGGCGGCCTTCATGGCTTCTTCGAGCGAGGCCATAATGGAAGCCCGGTGCGGACCCAGCCGGTCCATGGCACCGGAGAGGATGAGTTTTTCCATCACCCGCTTGTTGAGCCGCTTCAGATCCACTCGGTTGCAGAAATCGAACAGATCCCGGAACGGACCGTCTTTTTCCCGCGCCTCGAGAATGGATTCAATAGGTGCCTCACCCACGCCCTTGATGGCGCCGATGCCGTAGACGATATGACCGTCTTCGTTCACGGTAAAACGATAGCGACCGGTATTGACGTCGGGGGGAATGAGGGTCAGCCCCATGCGCTGGCATTCGTCCACCAGGGTCACCACCTTGTCGGTGTTGTCCATGTCGGCGGTCATCACCGCCGCCATAAACTCGGCCGGGTAGTGGGTTTTCAGCCACAGGGTCTGGTAAGACACCAAAGCATAGGCGGCGGAGTGTGACTTGTTGAAGCCATACCCGGCGAATTTCTCCACCAGGTCAAAGATCTTCATCGCCAGTTCGCCGTCAATGCCCTGGGACACGGCGCCCGCCTCAAAGCCGGCCCGCTGCTTGGCCATTTCTTCGGGTTTCTTTTTACCCATGGCCCGGCGCAACAGGTCGGCGCCACCGAGGGAATAGCCTGCCAGCACCTGGGCTATCTGCATTACCTGCTCCTGATACAGAATAATGCCGTAGGTGGGCTCAAGAATGGGCTTGAGCGACTCGTGCTGCCACTGCTCATCGGGATAGGACACCGCTTCTCGACCGTGTTTGCGGTCGATAAAGTTGTCCACCATGCCCGACTGCAGCGGGCCCGGACGGAACAGCGCCACCAGGGCGATCATGTCTTCAAAGCAGTCCGGTTGAAGGCGCTTGATCAGATCCTTCATACCGCGGGATTCCAGCTGGAACACCGCCGTGGTTTCAAAGCGCTTGAGCAGCTGGAACGAGGGCTTGTCGTCGATGGGAATGGCGGCAATGTCGACGGTTGGCTTGCCTTCCTTCTCCAGGCGCGGGTTTATCATGCCCAGCGCCCAGTCGATGATGGTCAGGGTGCGCAGGCCGAGAAAGTCGAATTTCACCAGGCCGGCGGATTCCACGTCGTTCTTGTCGAACTGGGTCACCGGGTGGCGGCCTTCGGCGTCGCAATAAAGCGGTGCGAAGTCGGTGATTTTGGTGGGCGCGATCACCACGCCACCGGCGTGCTTGCCGGCGTTGCGGGTCACCCCTTCCAGCACGCGAGCCATGTCAATCAGTGCACGGACTTCCTCGTCCTGATCGTAGAGCTCGGGCAGTTTGGGCTCGGCCTCAAAGGCCTTGGCCAGGGTCATGCCCGGATCGGGCGGAATCAGCTTGGAAATGCGATCCACAAAGCCGTAGGGGTGGCCCAGCACCCGGCCCACATCGCGCACCACCGCCTTGGCGGCCATGGTGCCAAAGGTGATGATCTGGGATACCGCGTCCCGGCCGTAGAGTTCGGCCACGTGATCAATCACTTCATCCCGGCGGTCCATGCAGAAGTCGATATCGAAGTCGGGCATGGACACCCGCTCGGGGTTCAGAAAGCGTTCAAACAGCAGGTCAAATTCAAGCGGGTCCAGATCGGTGATCTTCAGGGCGTAGGCCACCAGGGAGCCGGCGCCGGAACCCCGGCCCGGCCCCACGGGAATGCCGTTGTCCTTGGACCACTGAATAAACTCCATCACGATCAGGAAGTAGCCGGGAAAGCCCATCTGGTTGATCACGTCGAGTTCAATCTTCAGGCGCTCGTCGTATTCCCCGCGCTTGTCGGCGCGCACCTGTGGATCCGGAAACAGAAACTCCAGCCGCTCTTCCAGGCCTTCTTCCGAGCACTTGACCAGGAAGTCTTCAATACTCATGTCGCCGGTGGGAAAGTCCGGCAAAAAGTACTCGCCCAGGCGCACGGTCACGTTGCAGCGCTTGGCGATCTCCACGCTGTTTTCCAGCGCCTCGGGAATGTCGGCAAAGAGCTCGGCCATTTCCTCGGCGCTTTTCAGGTATTGCTCGGGGCTGTAGCGTTTGGGCCGGCGCTTGTCGTCCAGGGTGTAGCCATCGTGAATGGCCACGCGAATCTCGTGGGCGTCAAAGTCGCTCTTGTCGAGAAACACCACCTCGTTGGTGGCCACTACCGGCAGCTGCGCTTCGGCCGCCAGCGCCACCGCCATGTGCAGGTAGCTTTCCTCGTCGGGGCGACCGGTACGCAGCAGCTCAAGGTAATAACGGTCGGCAAAATGCTGCTGATAAAAGCGCAGGCATTGTTCGGCAAGGGTCTGGTTGCCCTTGAGCAGATAGACCCCCACGTCCCCTTCCCGGCCGCCGGACAGAATAATCAGCCCGTCACTGTGCTCTGCCAGCCAGTCTTTGTCGATCACCGGCCTGTGCTGAATATGACCGCGCTCGTAGGCCTTTGATATCAGCAGGGTGATGTTCTGGTAGCCGGTGTTGTCCATGGCCAGCAGGGTAAGGCGAAACAGCTGCTCGCCCATTTCCTCGCTTTGCACCCAGAAATCGGTGCCGACAATGGGCTTCAGGCCCTTTTTATGGGCATCGCCGTAGAAGCGCACCAGGCCGCACATATTCATCTGGTCGGTCAGCGCCAGCGCCGGATAGCCCAGCTCCTGCACTCGGCCGGTGATGGGGCCGATCTTGGCCAGGCCATCCACCATGGAGAAGTCGGAATGAATGCGCAGGTGAATAAAGCTCGGGGTCATGCGCCCTCCAGCGCCCGGGCCACGGGTTTAAAGCTTCTGCGGTGCTCGGGCAGGGCACCGTGCTCGGCCAGGGCCGCCAGATGCTCTTTGGTGGGGTAGCCCTTGTGGCGGGCAAAGCCGTATTCGGGGTGCAAGGCATCCAGGGCCAGCATTTCCTGATCCCGCGCCACCTTAGCGAGAATAGAGGCGGCGCTGATCTCCGCCACTCGGCTGTCGCCCTTGACCACCGCCTGGGCGGGCATGGGCAAACTGGGACAGCGGTTGCCGTCGATAAACACAAAGCCGGGCTGTACCGCAAGCCGCGCCACCGCCCGGGTCATGGCCAGCATGGTGGCCTGCAATATATTGAGCTGGTCGATTTCGGCGGCGCTGCAACGGCCAATGGCCCAGGCCAGGGCATGCTCGCGAATAAGCGGCGCCAGCAGCTCACGCTTTTTCTCGCTGATTTTCTTGGAGTCGGCCAGGCCGGGAATGGGACGATTCGGGTCAAGAATCACGGCGGCGGTGACCACGTCGCCGACCAGGGGGCCCCGCCCCACTTCGTCGACCCCGGCCACCAGCACGCCGCTGGGGTAAATAATGTCGCTCATGGTTTTCTGGTTGCCAGCTCCAGCACCGCCAGGGCGGCCTGTTCGTCGGCATTGCAACGAATACGTTTGTGCAGTTGGGTAAAGTGGGCCACCAGCTCACTGGTGTCGTTATCAAGCAGCTTGCCGATTTCGTCCACGATATGGCAGGGGGTGCATTCGTGCTGAATCAGCTCGCTCACCAGGGTCTGATCCGCCAGCAGGTTGGGCAGCGACACATGCTCGGTTTTCACCAGCCGCTGGGCCAGCCAGTAACTGAAGTCTTTCAGTTTATAGCCCACAACCATGGGCTTTTTGGCCAGCATGGCTTCCAGGGTGGCGGTGCCGGATGCCAACAGCACCACATCGGCGGCGGTCATCACCTCGCGACCTTGCCCTTCAATCAGGGTAATATCGAGCCCGGGCGCTACTCGCTCCTTGATGGCGAGAAACTCCTGGCGGCGCTTTTCGCTGACCAGGGGCACCACAAATTGAAGCTCGGGGTGGCGCACCTTGAGCTGCTTGCAGGCCTCCAGGTACACCGGGGCCAGCAGGGTCACCTCGGCGTGGCGGCTGCCGGGCAGCAGCGCCAGATAGCGACCATTCACATCCAGGCCCAGGCGTTCCCGGGCACCCCGAGTGTCGGGCAGCAGCGGCATTTTATCCGCCAGGGTATGGCCGATAAAACGACAGGGGGCATCAAAGCGGTCGTAAAACGCCTTTTCAAAGGGCAGAAAGGCCAGCACCAGATCGGTGGCGGCCTTGACCTTGTGAATGCGGTTCTGCCGCCAGGCCCAGACCGAGGGGCTGACGTAGTGCACGGTGGCAATGCCCGTTTGCTTGAGTTTGTGCTCCACACCGATGTTGAAATCGGGGGCATCGATGCCCACGAACACATCGGGTGGGTTGGCAATGAAATGCCGAATGATCTGCTTGCGAATTTGCAGAATGCGCGGCAGCCGGCCCAGCACTTCCACCACGCCCATTACCGCCAGCTCTTCCATGTCGAACAGGGCCTTACAGCCCTCGGCCTGCATCTGCGGGCCGGCTATGCCTTCAATGATGGCATCGGGATGGCGGCGGCGCAGCTCGCGAATGAGTCCTGCGCCAAGGGTGTCGCCGGAGACTTCACCGGCGACGATGCCAATACGCAGCGGCGCCTCAGGCACGAATAATCCCGCGCTCGTTGGCCTTGAGGAAGTCGACCATGATGGCCACTTCCGGCTGCTTGTCACTTAGCGCCTGCAGGGCCGGAAGCACTTCCTCCACGGTCTTGCCGCTGCGGAAGATTTCCTTGTAGGCCTGCTTGATGGCGGAGATGGCTTCCTTGCTGAAGCCCCGGCGGCGCAGGCCTTCGGAGTTAATGCCAAAGGGCTTGGCGTAGAGCCCGGCGGCCATCACATAGGGCGGCACATCTTTATTGAGCGCGGCGCAGCCGGCGATAAAGGCGTGGCTGCCAACCCGGCCAAACTGGTGAATGGCGGCATGACCACCAAAGATGACGTGGTCACCGATGTGCACATGCCCCGCCAGAGTGGCGTTGTTGGCAAAAATGCAATCGCTGCCAATGCGGCAGTCGTGGGCCACATGCACGTTCACCATAAACAGGTTGCGGCTGCCCACTGTGGTGAGGCTTTCATCCTGAGACGTGCCCCGGTGAAAGGTGCAGGATTCACGAATAACGTTGTCGTCGCCAATTTCCAGCACGGTGTGCTCGCCGGCGTACTTCTTGTCCTGGCAGTCTTCACCGATGGAGGCAAACTGGAAAATACGGTTGCGCTTGCCGATGCGGGTGGGCCCCTTGATCACCACATGGGGGCCAATCCAGCAGTCGTCACCAATTTCCACGTCGGGACCAACCAGGGTCCAGGGGCCAATCTCCACGCCCTTGCCGATAACGGCGCTGGGGTGGACGATGGCGGTTTCATGGATCACTGCACCTTGTTCACTCACACTCAACCCTCGCGTTTGGCACACATCAGCTCGGCGGTGCACACTACTTCGCCGTCAACGCTGGCAACACCGGTAAACTTGGCAATGCCTCTGCGTTCTTTCAGATAAACCACGTCCAGCACCAGTTGATCTCCCGGTACCACGGGGCGCTTAAAACGGGCGTTGTCGATGGAAGCAAAGTAATACAGCTCATTGGGCTTGGGCTTGCCCACCATCTTGAATGCCAGAATGCCGGTGGCCTGGGCCATGGCTTCCAGGATCAGCACACCGGGAAACACCGGCTTGTTGGGAAAGTGGCCGGTGAACATGGGCTCGTTGAACGACACGTTCTTGATGCCGCGCAGCGTCTTGCGCTCAGGGCTGATTTCGTAGTGGGCCACCTTGTCGACCATCAGAAAAGGATAGCGGTGCGGCAACAGTTCCAGAATTTCCTGGATGTCCAACTGATTCAGTTCGTTACTCAAAATTTAACCCTACCAAATGTGCTTAATCTTTGTTGTTTAATTTTTTCTCAAGCTGGCTCAGCCGCTTGTGCATGTCGTCGATGCGCATCACGCGCGCCGCCGTTTTGCGCCATTCCTTGTTCGGTTGCAGCGGAATACCGGAGGAATAGATGCCGGGCTCGGTAATGGGTCGCATCACCATGGCCATGCCGGTAATGGTGACGCCGTCACAGATCTCCATGTGGCCGTTGAACACCGAGGCGCCGCCAATAATACAATATTTACCGACCTTGAGACTACCGGCCATGATGGTGCCTCCCGCCATGGCGGTGCCGTAGCCGATTTCCACGTTGTGGGCGATCTGGCACTGGTTGTCGATGATCACGTTGTCGGCGATGCGGGTGTCGTCCAGAGCCCCCCTGTCTATGGTAGTACAGGCGCCGATTTCCACCCGGTTACCGATGACCACGCCGCCGAGCTGCGGAATCTTGACCCACTCCCCTTTGTTGTTGGCATAACCGAAGCCGTCGGCGCCGATCACCGTGCCCGACTGCACCAGGCAGTCGGTCCCCATGGTCACACCGTGGTAGATGGTGACGTTGGCCCACAACCGGGTGCGGGCACCCAGGCGCGTATTTTTGCCCACGAAGCTGCCGGGACCGACGATAACGCCGCTTTCAAGCACCACGCCGGACTCGATCACCGCATTGGCGCCGATGGCCACGCCCTCGCCCAGGGTGACGTCGTCCGCCACCACGGCAGTGGGATGAATGTCCACCGCCGGAGCCGGTGTGGTGTCAAGGGCCTGGGCCGCCAGGGCAAAGCCGAGGTAGGGATCCTTCATCACCAGACAGGGCACCGGGCTTTCGCCCTTGTCTTCTGCCCGCAGAATAACGGCCGTGGCCTGCGTACTCTTTAGCAGGTGGCGGTATTTGCCGTCGGTGAGAAAGGCGATGTCGCCGGGGCCGGCCTTTTCCAGGGTGTTGACCTTGAGAATGGGCTCAGCCGCATCGCCGTGCAGCTCGGCGCCCAGTGCCTGGGCCAGTTGTTGCAGTGTTACGCTCATGGGCTTGCTCTTGTTATTACTTGCTGACGCGGCTGATCACCTGCTGGGTGATGTCGAGGGAAGGTACCATGTAAATGACGGCTCCCCGCTCCAGTACCAGGTCCAGACCCTGCGCCTTGGTGATGTCATCTATCGCGACCTTGATGCGCGACAGCATTTTCTGGCGTTCTTCGTTTTCGCGGCGGGCCCGATCCTGCTCCAGCGCCCGGGCCTTTTGCACGAAGTTGGCCTGCATATCATTAAGTTTTTTCTGGGCCTCGGCCTTTTGCTGGTCGTTCATAAAGGCCATGTCTTTTTGCTGTTTTTCCACAAAGCTGCGGCCCTGCTCTTCCAGCTGCTGTACTTCCTTCACGCGAGAGGCGAACTCGTTTTTCAGCTGGTTACGTACCACCTCGCGTTGGGGCATTTTCTGAAATACCTCGCCGGTATCCACCACGGCGATCTTGCCCTGCGCCTGGGCCAGAGTGGCAGTCAGCACCAGCGCCAGGGCGCCGGCCAGTTTAAACAGTTTGTTCATGTGCATGCTCCTTGTTCGGTGAGGGATGAAGGGTGAGGATATCGATTTCTCCTCACGCCCAAAGCCTCACCCTTCACGTCTTTATTTAAAACGTACGGCCGATATTGAAGTTGAACACCTCAGTTTCATCCCCTTCCACCTCGGTGATCGGGGTGGCCAGGGAGAACACCAGCGGGCCAAGCGGCGACAGCCACTGCATGCTGACGCCGGCCGAAGCACGATACTCGCCCGGATCGCCGAAGTCATAACACCCGGAGGTGCAACCGGCGAACCGTGACGCATCGTATTCGGTGTCCCATACCGTGCCCACGTCCATAAACAGGCTGGTACGCAAAGAGCGTTGCAGGTCTTCACCGGCAAAGGGCGTGGGCACAATCAGCTCGAGAGAACCGGCCAGCAGGGCGTTACCGCCAATGGCGCTGCCATCGGTGCTCAGGGTGCCGTTTTCGTCATAGACGGCACGCGGGCCCACCGAGTTGCTCTTGAAGCCGCGCAGGGTGCTAAAGCCGCCTGCGTAGTAGTTTTCAAAGAACGGTAGCCGGCCGGTACTGCCGTAGCCGTTACCGTAGGCGGCGCGGAACTTGCCGTGCAGCACCCAGTTGTGCTTGCGATCCAGCGGGAAATAATGGCCGTCGTCAAAGCTCAGCTTGTAATACTGCAGGTCCGAGCCGGGCACAGTGACCTTGGCGCTGACGCTCTGGCGACTGCCGGCGGTGGGGAACATGCCCCGGTTAAGGGTGTTACGGGTCCAACCGGCGGTAATGTCAAAGTCGTCAAAGGCGACATCTTCATCGTCGTTCACGCCATTGTCGGCCCAGAAGTCCTGCAGCTGCAGCGAAGGATCGCTCGGCTGGCTCAGGGTATTGTGCTCATAGCCTAGGCTGAAGTTAAGGCTGTTGTCCTCATCGATGGGAAAGCCGGTCAGGCCACGCACACCATAGGTGGTACTCTCATAATCGATAGAGCCGAAATCGTCATCGGGCTCAAACGAGCGGTAGTAGACCCGGCCACCCAGGCTGACACCATCCACGGTGAAGTAGGGGTCGGTAAAGTCCAGCGACACGTTCTTGGAGTAATCGTTCATCTGGGAGTTGATACCCACCCGGTTGCCGGTGCCGAGGAAGTTGTCCTGCTGCAGTCCGGCCTGAATGCTGAAGCCGGAGTCGGTACCAAAGCCCACCCCAAAGTTAATGGAGCCGGCGGGCTGCTCCTTGACCTTGACGTCCAGGTCAACCAGATCGTCTTCACCGGGAATACGACGGGTTTCCACCTCGACGTTTTCAAAGTAACCCAGCCGATTCAGACGGGTACGGGACTGCTCGACGTTCTCGCTCGACAACCAGGTGCCTTCCACCTGACGCATTTCCCGGCGCAGCACCTCGTCCTTGGTGATTTCGTTGCCGCTGAAGTTAATACGGCGCACATAGACCCGGTTGCCCGGCTCGATGTTGACCACCAGCTCCACCTTTTTGGCGGCTTCGTCGATCTGCGGAAAGGTGTTGATACGCGGATAGGCGTAGCCAAAGCGGCCGAGAAACCGCGACAGCAGCTCTTCCATATGGGCGACGTCGCCGGCGGAGTAGAGGTCGCCTTTCTCGATGGGCACCAGTTCATTGAGCTCCCGCTGGCGGTCGATCATGTTGCCGCGCAGGCTGACGCCGGAGACGGTGTACTGCTCCCCTTCGGTGACGTTAAGGGTGATGTAGACACCCTGCTTGTCGGGTGACATGGACACCTGAGTGGATGTCACGTCGGCCTTGAGGTAACCCCGGTCGCGGTAAAAGGAGCGCAGGGTTTCTATGTCACCGGCCAGCTTCTGTTTCTGGTAACGCTGGTCGCCCAGAATGTTCCACCAGGGTACGTCATCGGACAGCTCCAGCTGATCCAGCAGTTGCTCTTCGCTGAAGGCGCGGTTGCCGACAATGTTGATCTGCTTGATTTCGGCGGCCTCGCCTTCCACGAATTCAAACTTGAGGTCCACCCGGTTACGAGGCAGCGGCGTCAGCACCGCCTTGACGTTGGCGGAGTATTTGCCCACGCCGTAATAAAAGTCTTCCAGGCCTTTTTCCAGCTCGCTCAGGGTGGTGCGGTCCAGGGGCTCACCCACTCGCACGCCGGCACCTTCCAGGCTTTCCCGCAGTTGCTCTTCTTTGATCTCCTTATTGCCGCTGAAGCTGATGCCGGCAATGGTGGGACGCTCGGTCACCTGCACCACCAGCACGTCGCCGTCCCGCAGCAGTTGCACCTGTTCAAAGTTGCCGGAGGCATAGAGGCTGCGAATGGCCTCGGCCAGCTGGGCCTGATCCACTTCTTCGCCCACCCGTACCGGCAGACTGAGCAGCGCGGCCCCCAGGGTGACCCGTTGCAGGCCCTTGACCTGAATGTCTTCTACCACAAAGGGGGAGATGCCGCCCTGTGCCTGAGCCAGCATGCTGGCTCCCAGCAGGCAGGACGCGGCGAGCGTATTGGTTATAGCCCTTGTTTTTGCCATAGCCTGACTTGATCCTTGTGTCTTGTCGCCTTACAGGCGACCAATGTCATTAAACAGTGCCAGCCCCATCAGCAATATCAGCAGGGCCGCTCCTATTCGAAAACCCAGTTCCTGCACGCGCTCCGGCACCGGCCGGCCGGTCACCGCTTCTACCAGGTAAAACAGCAGGTGGCCGCCGTCGAGCACCGGCAGGGGCAGCAGGTTGATGATGCCCAGGTTGACGCTGACCAGCGCCATAAAGCTGAGAAAATACACCAGGCCGAACCCGGCGCTGGCACCGGCGCCCTTGGCGATGGAGATGGGCCCGCTCAGGTTGTCGACGGAGACGATGCCGGTCAGCAGTTTGCCAATCATGTTAAAAGTCAGCACCGTCAGTTCCCAGGTGCGATCCATGCCCGCCCACAATGCCTTGACCGGCCCGTAGCTCAGCTCGAAACGGTAGCGTTCGTCCACCGGGGTGACCGACGGCGCCAGTCCGACATAGCCAATGGCCCTGTCGTCGGTCTCACGCAACGCCGGGGTCAGCGTCAGGTCCAGGCTCTGACCGCCCCGCTGTACCACAAGTTCCACCGGAATACCGGGCGAGGACTGCACCAGGGCCACAAACTGATCCCAGTCGGCGAGTTTTTCGCCATTGGCGCTGTACAGGGTGTCGCCGGGCAGCAGCCCCGCCTGTTCGCCGGCGCCCCCCGCCAGCACCTGCTCCAGGGCCAGGGTAGGAGTCGCCCCCTCGGGCCGAAGGCCCAGGGCGGAAATGGGCGATTCACTGTCGGGGTCGAACTGCCAGCTGCTCAGCGGCACCGTCAGGCTTTGGTTGCGACCGTCGGCATCCTGTACCTGCATGATCAGTTGCTCGGCACCAATACGGCCGATCAGGGCAAAGTTGACATCTTCCCAGGTAAGCACGTCGTTGCCATCGATGGCGGTGATCTGCATGCCCGGCTGCAGGCCGGCCATGGCCGCCGGCGACTCGGCGGTCACATCCCGCAGCACCGGCTTGACCGAGGGCACGCCGATCATGAACATCAGCCAGAAGGCGAACACCGCAAACAGAAAGTTGGCCATGGGCCCGGCCACGACAATGGCCATGCGCGTCCATACCGACTTCTGATCAAAAGCCTGATCCGCCAGCTCGGCGGGCACCTCGTCCACCCTGCCGTCGAGCATTTTGACGTAACCGCCCAGGGGGATCATGGCCACCACATATTCGGTGCCGTCACGGCCGGTCTTGCGCCAGATGGGTTTGCCAAAGCCGATGGAAAAGCGCTCGACCCGCACGCCATTGCGCCGGGCCACCCAGAAATGGCCGTATTCGTGTACCGCCACCAGTATGCCAAGGGCGACGATAAAGGCGCCCAGGTTCCACAATATGCCGATCATGCTTGCTTCCCGATCAGTTGCCCGGCCAGCCGCCGCGCTTGCGCGTCCAGGGCCAGAATGTCTTCCAGCGACCGAGCCCGGCTGGCGCCCAGGCTGTCCATGACCTTTTGGTTAATACCGGCGATGGCCATAAAGGCCAGCCGCCGCTCCAGAAAGGCCGCCACCGCCACCTCGTTGGCCGCATTCAGCGCCGTGGTGGCGCCCTGCCCCGCTCCACAGGCGTCGATGGCCAGCTGCAGGCAGGGGTAACGGGCCATGTCGGGTGCCATAAAGCTCAGCTCACCAAGACGTGTGAAGTCGAGCGGCGCCACCCCGGACTCGATGCGTTCGGGCCAGGCCAGGCTGTGTGCGATAGGAGTCATCATATCCGGCTGACCGAGCTGGGCCAAGACGGAACCATCCGAGTACTGCACCATGGAATGGATCACCGACTGGGGGTGCACCAGCACGTCTATCTGGTGTGGCGCGGCATTAAACAGCCAGCGTGCTTCGATGTATTCCAGCCCCTTGTTCATCATGGTGGCGGAGTCCACGGAAATCTTGGGCCCCATGGACCAGTTGGGGTGATTGACCGCCTCGGCCGGGGTTACCTCGGAAAGCTGCTCTACCGGGGTATAGCGAAAGGGTCCGCCGGAGCCGGTCAGCAGGATCTTGCCGATACCGGCGCCGGCGAGGTCCCCTCTGCCCGGGGTACGTTGCAGCTCGGGGGGCAGGCACTGGAAGATGGCGTTATGCTCGCTGTCCACCGGCAGCAGTTCGGCACCGCTGTGATGCACGGCATCAATAAACAGCTCGCCGCTCATCACCAGGGCTTCCTTGTTGGCCAGCAGCACCCGCTTGCCGGCCCGCACCGCCGCCAGGGTGGGCAGCAGGCCGGCGGCGCCCACTATGGCCGCCATCACGGTATCGACCTCGGGCTCGGCGGCCACCTGACACAGGGCCTCGGCGCCGTCCAGCACCTGTGTGCGACTGCCGGCCTCATTCAGCCGCCGGCGCAGCTCGGCGGCGGCGGCGGGCTCAGCCATCACCGCAAAACGGGGCGCGAACTCCAGGCAGTCTGCCAGCATGCGTTCAACCTGACGGCTGGCGGTCAGCGCAAAAACGCCAAAACGCTCGGGGTGGCGGCGTACCACCCCAAGCGTACTCTGGCCAATGGAGCCGCTGGCTCCGAGTATGGTCAGCTGTTGCATGTCAACCCTGCCCCGCCAGCCGGTACACCACCACGAAGATGGGCAGTGCCGCGGTCAGGCTGTCGATGCGATCCATGATGCCGCCGTGACCGGGCAAAATGCTGCCCGAGTCCTTGAGGCCGGCCTCACGCTTGAACATGCTTTCTACCAGGTCTCCCAGCACCGAGGCCAACACCGCCACCACGGACGCCAGCAGCACCGCCTGGGTCTGGGCCGCAGGCAGTGCCACCGCCTGCGTCACCACCAGTGCCAGGACACAGGCGGCCAGTACGCCGCCGATCATGCCTTCAATGGTTTTGCCCGGGCTGACGCTGGGGCACAGCTTGTGCCGGCCCAGTGCCTTACCGGCAAAATAGGCGCCGGTATCGGCGGCCCACACCAGGGCCATGACAAACAGCAGCAGCCAGGCGCCGTAGTGCGGGTTTTGCTCATACTGATAGCTGCGCAACACCAGCAGCGACCAGAAAAACGGCACCAGGCTGAGCAGGGCAAACACCGCCTTGAGCCAGGGCCGGCCCTGCCACAGCGCACGACTGGCCGGATAACGCAGCACCAGCGGCAGTGCGCACAGCCACCACAAGGCGCCGGCGTTCAGTACCAGGTCAATCCAGCCGTGCAGGCCGTCGGCCCAGATATGCTCGATGGGCACGCTGGCCATCAGTGCCACCAGCACCAGGGCCAGGAACACCATGACCACATTGGTTTTTCCGGCATCGATAAAATGACCCCATTCCCGCCCCGCCAGCAGGTAGACGGCGGTGGCAAAGAGGGCAAAAAACGGCAGGGGCAGCATAAAAATGGCCCCCAGCACCACAGGGATCAGGCACAGGGCCGTGATGATACGAAGCTTTAGCAAGAAATGTCCTCTCTTCGAGGGTGAAGGCCTTTCGCCTTGCATGCTCACCCTTATCGTTATTATTCGTTGTCGGCGCCAGCCTTGTGCTCCAGCAGCTCTCTAATCTGAGCGCCGGTGCAGCCAAAACGCCGTTCCCGACCCACAAAGGCGGCAATGGCGTCGCTGAACGCCTCTTCGCCAAAGTCGGGCCAGAGCACGGGGGTAAAATAGAGCTCCGCATAGGCCAGTTGCCACAGCAGAAAGTTGCTGATGCGCTGCTCGCCGCCGGTGCGGATCAGCAGGTCCACCGCCGGCAGATCGCTGAGCTGGATCTGCTGATGCAGCGCGGCCTCGTCGATGTCTGCCGGGCTCAGGCTGCCGTCGGCCACCCGTTCGGCCAGTGCCCGGGCCGCCTGGGTAATGTCCCAGCGGCCACCGTAGTTGGCGGCAATATTGAGGGTCAGGCCGGTATTGTTGGCGGTGAGGCGTTCGGCGTCGTCGATTTTGCGCTGCAGGTGCGGCGCGAAGGCGCTGCGATCCCCTATGATGCGCAGACGAATGTTGTTGCGGTGCAGCTTGCGCACTTCCGAGCCCAGCACGGCGATAAACAGGCTCATCAGGGCGCTGACCTCATCCTGGGGACGGCGCCAGTTCTCGCTGGAAAAGGCGAACAGGGTCAGGGCCTCAAGGCCGAGCCGGTAGCCAAAACTGACCGCCGCCCGAACCGACTTCACCCCGGCCTTGTGGCCGGATACCCGGAATTTGCCCCGTTGTTCGGCCCAGCGGCCATTGCCGTCCATGATGATGGCGACGTGACGGGGTAGGCGGGACTGTTCGTCTGTTGCTGCCGTAGCTGGCATAGTCTCTCCTGCACAAAAACAAACGCCGTGCAGGCAGCTACACGGCGTCGGCTACTATACCTGATGTAACTATCAGATTTCCATCAACTCTTTTTCCTTGGCGGCCAGGGCGTCATCCACCTGCTTGATGTACAGGTCAGTCAGCTTCTGCACGTCATCCTGAGCGCGACGATCGTCGTCTTCGGAGATTTCCTTTTCCTTCAGCAGGGCCTTCAGGCTGCTGTTGGCGTCACGACGAATGTTGCGAATGGCCACCCGGCCCTGTTCGGCTTCGTTACGCACTACCTTGATCAGGTCCTTGCGGCGCTCCTCGGTCAGCGGCGGCAGCGGAATGCGGATCATGGCACCGGCGCTGGACGGGTTCAGACCCAGATCCGACATCATGATGGCCTTTTCCACCGCTTGAATCATGGAGCGGTCAAACACGGTCACCGCCAGGGTGCGGGAGTCTTCGGTGGTGATGTTGGCCAGCTGGTTGAGCGGGGTAGAAGCGCCGTAGTAGTCAACACTGATGCTGTCGAGCAGGCTGGGATGAGCACGGCCGGTACGCACCTTGTTCATCTGGGTTTTCAGCGCTTCCACGCTTTTTTCCATGCGTGCCTTGGCGTCGGTTTTAATGTCGTTTATCACGGTCGTTATCCTTTTTGTCTCGGTGAGGAGTGAAGAGTGAGGAGTGAGGGGTAAAACCAACAGTCGGCACCTGTTTGGTCTGTTCTCCTCACACCTTCCCCCTCACCCCTCACAGTTTATCAGAGCTTGTTGCTGATCAGGGTGCCTTCGGTTTCACCCATGACGGCCCGGCGCAGTGCACCCGGCTTGTTCATGTTGAACACACGAATGGGCAGGTTGTGATCCCGCGCCAGGGTAAAGGCGGCCAGATCCATGACCTTGAGCTCGCGGTCGAGCACGTCATCGTAACCGAGGTGATGATACAGCTCGGCGTCGGGGTTCTTGACCGGATCTTCACTGAACACACCATCGACCTTGGTGGCCTTGAGCACCACGTCGGCCTCGATCTCGATGCCTCGCAGACAGGCGGCCGAATCGGTGGTAAAGAAGGGGTTGCCGGTGCCGGCAGAGAAGATCACCACTCGGCCCTTGCGCAGCAGGCTGATGGCATCCGCCCAGTTATAACTGTCGCACACGCCTTCCAGGGTAATGGCTGACATCAGACGGGCATTCACATAAGCACGGTGCAGGGCATCGCGCATGGCCAGGCCGTTCATCACGGTGGCCAACATACCCATGTGGTCGCCCACCACGCGGTTCATGCCCGCCTTGGCCAGGCCCGCACCACGGAACAGGTTGCCGCCGCCGATCACCAGGCCTACCTGTACGCCCAGTTCTACCAGTTCCTTGATTTCCTGAGCCATACGCTCCAGTACGGCGGGGTCGATACCAAAGCCTTCCTCTCCCTGCAGCGCTTCACCGCTGAGTTTGAGAAGAATGCGTCTGTATGCGGGTTTCGGATTGGTACTCATGCTTTCTATTCCTGGTCATAGAAAGACCGCGACGAAATGTCGCGGTCCGAACAGCATTAAAAAGGGCGGGAATTAACCCTTGGAAGCGGCGATCTGAGCCTGTACTTCGGCAGCGAAGTCTTCTTCCTTACGCTCGATACCTTCACCCACTTCGAAACGTACGAAGCCCAGGGCGTCGGCGCCGTTCTGCTTGAGCAGGTCGCCCACGGAGATGGACGGATCCTTAACGAAGGGCTGACCGGTCAGGGAGATTTCGCCGGTGAACTTCTTCATGCGGCCTTCAACCATCTTCTCGGCGATGTCTTTCGGCTTGCCGGAGTTAACGGCGATTTCCACCTGGATTTCACGCTCTTTGGCCACTACTTCGGCGGACACGTCTTCGGGCTTAACGAACTGCGGGCTGGAAGCAGCCACGTGCATGGCCACGTCTTTGGCCAGCTCTTCGTCGCCACCCTGCAGGTTGGCGATAACGCCGATGCGGGTGCCGTGCAGGTAAGTGGTCACGTTGTCGCCTTCCACCAGCACGACGCGACGCAGGCTCATGTTTTCACCGATCTTGGCGATCAGGTTGGTCAGGGCGGTTTCAACGGTTTCACCGTTGGCCAGCTCGGCGGCCTTCAGTACTTCAACATCGTTGATCTTGTTGGCCAGGGCCAGATCGGCGATCTGCTCACCCAGGGCGCGGAAACTGGCGTCCTTGGCAACGAAGTCGGTTTCGCTGTTCATTTCTACCAGCACGGCAACGTTGCCGGCCTGGCGTGCCAGGATGATACCTTCGGCGGCGATGCGGCCGGCTTTCTTGGCGGCTTTGGCCTGGCCGGACTTGCGCATGTCTTCAATGGCCTGCTCGATATCACCGTTGGCTTCGATCAGGGCTTTTTTACAATCCATCATGCCGGCGCCAGTGCGCTCGCGCAGTTCTTTTACCAGGGCAGCGGTAATGTTTGCCATTCGTAATGTCCTCGGTCTTGTTAAGAAAACAGGGGCACATGGCCCCTGTTAACCTGTAACTTGCGTATGGTTAATAAAGGCGTGAGCTGAGCTCAGTCTTTATTATTCTTCTACGACGTAGTTGTCTTCGGCTTGCACGGCCAGGTCTTGCGCGCGGGCAGCGTTCACGGCATCGGCAGCGGCGCTCAGGTACAGCTGAACGGCACGGATGGCGTCATCGTTACCGGGGATGATGTAGTCCACGTTGTCCGGGTTGGAGTTGGTGTCAACTACAGATACCACGGGGATGCCCAGGTTGTTGGCTTCCTTGATGGCGATGTGCTCGTGATCCGCATCGATGACGAACAGTACGTCGGGCAGACCGCCCATGTCCTTGATACCACCCAGGGACTTTTCCAGCTTTTCCATTTCGCGAGTACGCATCAGCGCCTCTTTCTTGGTCAGCTTTTCAAAGGTACCGTCCTGAGACTGGGCTTCCAGATCCTTCAGGCGGCTGATGGACTGACGTACGGTTTTCCAGTTGGTCAGCATACCGCCCAGCCAGCGGTGGTTGACGTAGAACTGGTCGCACTTGGTAGCGGCTTCTTTAACGGCTTCAGAAGCTGCGCGCTTGGTACCAACAAACAGGATCTTGCCTTTCTTGGAAGCAACGTTGCCCAGGTAGTTCAGCGCATCGTTGAACAGGGGAACGGTCTTTTCCAGGTTGATGATGTGAACCCGGTTGCTGGCGCCGAAAATGTAAGGCTTCATCTTGGGGTTCCAGAAACGGGTCTGGTGACCGAAGTGAACGCCGGCTTTCAGCATGTCGCGCATAGATACTTGTGCCATGATTTCCTCAAATATGTATTGGGTTAGGCCTCCACACATCCCATGACTCCGACCCGAAGGCACCCTGGAGCATGTGCCGATGTGTGTGTGTGTTAAAAAAGTGAATGTTGGTGACGGCGGAATTGCTCAACAGACGCAACCCGGCATCACGGCGCGCTTTATACCACATTTGCCCCGCCCGCACCAGCGCCGGGTGCGATTTCGGCGCTGGAAGTTGGCGGCCGGCAAGGGTACACTTTTGACCCTCTCACGGGTACGCCCGCTAATCGCCCAGCCATTTCACAGAGACGAGTATGAGCATAGTCATAAAAACCCCGGAAGAAATCGAAAAAATGCGCGTGGCCGGCCGCCTGGCCGCAGAGGTGCTGGAAATGATCGAGCCCCATGTAAAGCCCGGCGTGACCACGGACGAACTCAACCGGATCTGCCATGACTATATCGTGAATGAGCAACAGGCCATTCCGGCGCCGCTGAACTACCACGGTTTTCCCAAGTCGATCTGTACCTCGGTCAACCACGTGATCTGTCATGGCATTCCGTCCGACAAGAAACTCAAGGACGGCGACATTCTCAATATCGACATTACCGTGATCAAGGACGGCTACCACGGCGACACCTCCAAAATGTTCATCGTGGGCAAGCCCGGCATCATGGCCGAGCGCCTGTGCCGAGTGACCCAGGAGTGCATGGAACTTGGCATTAAAATGGTCAAGGACGGGGTGCACCTGGGCGACATCGGCGCCGCCATTCAAAAGCACGCCGAGGCCCACAACTATTCCGTGGTGCGGGAATACTGCGGTCACGGCATTGGCAAGGAGTTCCACGAAGAGCCCCAGGTGCTGCACTACGGCAAGCCGGGCACCGGCGAGGTACTGAAGGCCGGCATGTGTCTGACCATTGAGCCGATGATCAACGTGGGCAAGCGCCACAGCAAGATGCTGAACGACGGCTGGACCGTGGTGACCAAGGATCGCAGCCTGTCGGCCCAGTATGAGCACACCCTGCTGGTGACCGAAACCGGCTGTGAAGTGCTGACCCTGCGGCAGGACGACAACCTGCCGCGAATCATCACCGCCGAAAGCTAAAAACTGAAGTAGGTTGGGATGAGCAACGTAAATCCCAACCTTTTCCCACTCCCTGTTCCCCATACCCCGAATAACCTCCATGAAGCCCAACGTTACCCGTCGCCCCCGCAAGCCCGCGCCGAAAAAGCCCTCAGGCCCACCGGTTACCTTATTGCTGAACAAGCCCTATATGGTGCTGTGCCAGTTTACCGACGGAGACGGTCGCGAGACTTTGGCCGACTACGTGGACGTGCCTGGGGTGTATGCTGCCGGCCGGCTGGATCGGGACAGCGAGGGCCTGCTGGTGCTGACCAATGACGGCGCCCTCAATGCCCGCCTGACCCAGCCCGGGCGCAAGACCGCCAAAACCTACTGGGTGCAGGTGGAAGGCGACCCCACCGAAGTTGAACTCGACCAGTTGCGACAGGGCGTGGAGCTGAAGGACGGCCCCACCCTGCCGGCCAAGATACGGCGCATGGACGAGCCGGCAGTCTGGCCGCGCAACCCGCCCATTCGCGAGCGCAAGGCCATTCCCACCACCTGGCTGGAGATACAAATCACCGAGGGGCGCAATCGCCAGGTACGGCGCATGACCGCCCATATCGGCTTTCCCACCCTGCGGCTTATTCGCTACGCCGTGGGCAACTGGACCCTGGACGACCTGCCACCCGGGCAATGGAGAAAACTATGAGTCATGCGGTAACCCTGGCGGTGATCGTGCGCGCCAATGAGCGCTTTTTGATGGTGGAAGAATGGCAGCAGGGCAAAGTGATGTTCAATCAGCCCGCCGGCCACCTTGAGCCGGGTGAGAACCTGCTGGACGGCGCCCGCCGCGAGCTGCTGGAAGAAACCGGCCTGGCGCTGCCGCTGACAGAAGCGGTGGGTGTGTATCAATACACGGCGCCGGACAACGGCAAGCACTTTGTGCGCTTTACCTTCTGCACCGAAGTGGCCGAGCCACTGGCTACCTATCCACAGGACCCGGACGGTGACATTATTCGCTGCCACTGGCTGACCCTGGCGGAGATAGCAGCCCTGGGCGATCGGCTGCGCAGCCCGCTGATCCTGGCCTCCCTGCAGGATTACCTCAAAGGCGAACGGTTTCCGCTGTCGGCGCTGAAACCGGCCCCGCGATAGGCCTCATTTCATGGGGGTAATGATGGCGCATATAACGATCAGAAACGGAGCTATATCCCTCCCTCCTTCCCCATTACCCCTCACGACATTTGTCTGGTAAAATAGCGCCCGTTTTGCAATCGAGTTAATGGGCGTTATGAGCGATAACAGTCAGCTGAAAGTGATTGTCGGCATGTCCGGCGGTGTGGATTCCTCGGTCTCGGCCTACCTGCTGCAACAGCAGGGCTATCAGGTGGAAGGCCTGTTCATGAAGAACTGGGAAGAAGACGACACCGACGAGTACTGCTCCGCGGCGGAAGATCTGCGCGACGCCCAGGCCGTGTGCGACAAACTCGGCATCGAACTGCACACCATCAATTTTGCCGCCGAATACTGGGACAATGTGTTCGAGCATTTTCTGGCGGAATACAAGGCCGGCCGCACCCCCAATCCCGACATCCTGTGCAACAAGGAAATCAAGTTCAAGGCGTTCCTGGAGTTCGCCGCCGAGGATCTGGGTGCCGATTACATCGCCACCGGCCACTATGTGCGCCGCAGCTTTGACGACGAGCCCAGGTTGCTGCGCGGCCTCGACGGCAACAAGGATCAGAGTTATTTCCTCTATACCCTGAGCTCTCAACAGGTGGCCAGAAGCCTGTTTCCGGTGGGCGAGCTGGAAAAGCCCGAGGTGCGCCGCATCGCCGAACAGCTGGAGCTGGTCACCGCCAAGAAAAAGGACTCCACCGGCATCTGCTTTATCGGCGAGCGCAAGTTCACCGACTTCCTGGCCCGCTACCTGCCCGCTCAGCCCGGCAACATTGAAACCGTGGACGGCGACATCATCGGCCAGCATCAGGGCCTGATGTACCACACCCTGGGGCAGCGCAAGGGCCTTGGCATCGGCGGCCTGAAAAATGCCGGCGACGAGCCCTGGTACGTGGTCGACAAAGAAGTGGAACGCAACGTGCTGGTGGTGGCCCAAGGCGATCACCCCCGCCTCTACTCCGACGGCCTGATCGCCCGCCAGCTGCACTGGGTGAATCGCCAGCCGATCACCGAGCCGGTGCGCTGCAGCGTGAAAACCCGCTACCGCCAGACCGACATTCCCTGCACCATTGAGCCGGTAGATGCCGACACCATTCGCGTGCTGTTTGACGAGCCTCAGGCGGCGGTCACTCCGGGCCAGTCGGCGGTGTTCTACCACGGCGAGGTCTGCCTGGGCGGCGGCATTATTGAAACCCGGTTCAACAAGGATCAAGCGTGAGTCACAGTCTGGAAAGTCAAACCCTGGCCTTTGCCGGTATCTGTCAGGCGGCAAGCCTGGTGCAACAGGTGGCCCGCCAGGGCGTTATCGAAGACAAAGAAGTACTGGCCACCACCCTGAACAGCATCATGGTGACCGATGCCGCCCAGTCGGCGGACATTTACGGCGGCCACGACCACCTGCGCCTGGGCTACCAAACCCTGATCGAACAGCTCAGCCCCGACAGCAGCAAGAAAAACGCCGAGCTTACCCGCTATCTGGTGGGACTGGTGGCGCTGGAGCGCAAGCTGTCCAAGCGCCGGGATCTGCTGTCGATGCTGGGTGAGCGCATCAGCCAGGTCAAGCGCCAGCTGCACCATTTCGAGCTGCTCGACGAACAGGTGCTGGGCAACCTGGCCGGCATTTACAGCGACATTATCAGCCCGCTGGGGCCGCGCATTCAGGTGGCCGGTAACCCCAGCTTTCTGCAGCAGCCGCTGGTGCAGCACCAGATCCGCGCCCTGCTGCTGGCGGGCATTCGCAGCGCCGTGCTGTGGCGCCAGCTCGGCGGCAAACGCCGTCATATTCTGTTTTCCCGCAAGCGACTGGTGGCTCAGGCCCAGGCCGCGCTGCGTTACTGATTTGTTTTAACCAATTTGCTTTAACTACCCCCCAACCTTCAGGAGTTTCAGTTCATGGAATTGTCAGCATTAACGGCCATTTCCCCGGTCGATGGCCGTTACGGCAGCAAAACCGAGGCGCTGCGCGCCATTTTCTCCGAATTCGGCCTGCTGCGCTTTCGCGTAGAGGTGGAAGTTCGCTGGCTGCAGGCCCTGGCCGCCCAGGACGCCATTGCCGAAGTACCGGCCTTCTCAGATGAAGCCAACGCCCTGCTCGACAGCATTGTCGCCAACTTCAGCGAGGCCGACGGCCAGCGTATCAAGGACATCGAGCGCACCACCAACCACGACGTCAAGGCCGTGGAATACTTCCTGAAGGAAAAGGTTGAGGCCCTGCCCGAGCTGGCCGCGGTAAGCGAGTTCATTCACTTTGCCTGCACCAGTGAAGACATCAACAACAACGCCCACGCCCTGATGCTGAAGGCCGGCCGCGATGACGTGGTGGTGCCCTACTGCCAGCAACTGATCGACGAAGTGAAGCGCCTGGCCGCCCAATATCGCGATCTGCCCATGCTGAGCCGCACCCACGGCCAGCCCGCCTCGCCCACCACCCTGGGCAAGGAAATGGCCAACGTCGCCTACCGTCTGGAGCGTCAGCTCAAGCAAATCCAGAGCGTGGAGCTGCTGGCCAAGATCAATGGCGCCGTGGGCAACTACAACGCCCATATCTCCGCCTATCCGGAAGTAGACTGGCACGCCTTCTCCGAGCAGTACGTCACCGGCCTGGGCCTGACCTGGAACCCCTACACCACCCAGATCGAGCCCCACGACTACATCGCCGAGCTGTTTGATGCCCTTGCCCGCTTCAACACCATTCTGCTCGACTTCGATCGGGACGTGTGGGGCTATATCTCCGTGGGTTATTTCAAGCAGAAAACCGTGGCCGGCGAAATCGGCTCCAGCACCATGCCCCACAAGGTCAACCCCATCGACTTTGAAAACTCCGAGGGCAACCTGGGATTGGCCAATGCCATTTTCAATCACCTGGCCGCCAAGCTGCCCATTTCCCGCTGGCAGCGGGATCTGACCGACAGCACCGTGCTGCGCAACCTGGGCGTGGCCGTGGGCTACTCACTGATCGCCTATCAGGCCACCCTGAAGGGCATCAGCAAGCTGGAAGCCAACCCCCAGGCGCTGGCCGCCGATCTGGATCAGAACTGGGAAGTGCTGGCCGAGCCGGTACAAACCGTAATGCGCCGTTACGGCATCGAAAAGCCCTACGAGAAGCTGAAAGAGCTGACCCGGGGCAAGCGGGTAGACGGTGACGGCATGCGCGCCTTTATCGACGGCCTGGAACTGCCCGAGTCCGTGAAAGACGAGCTCAAGCAACTGACCCCGGCCAACTACATCGGCCGCGCGGTCAAGCTCACCGACGAGCTGAAGTAACGCATCCTGTGTCTGGAGCGCCCACCGGGGCGCTCCAGATGCATGACCAGGTCACAGATTTCCCGCTTTCCCTTCTCCGCAACTTGCGGCAGACCACAAAACGCTCACTGCCCCTTGGCTTTTTTCCCTTGCGGTTCATTAACATGCTTTTCGGTCTTTATCGGGAGCAGCATGGTCATGAACAGCCGAACTCGGGAAATGGCGCATATCGTCATGCGCGGTTTCGACGACTTTCACCGTTATTTTCTGGTGCTCACTCAAGGGGCCAGGGCCCGTTTTGAACGCCAGGACTGGCAGGGCGTGCAACAGGCCGCCCGCAGACGCATCTGGCTGTATGACGAGCACGTCAACAACACGGTGCGGGCCGTGCTCGACTACAACCGCAGCCCCCTGCGCCATCAGGAGCTGAAGGCACTGAAGCAGGCCTTTAACGATCTGCTGATCAACCATGCCAATGCCGACATGGCCGAATCCTTCTACAACTCGGTCTACCGCCGCTCCACCCGCCACCGCAGCATTCGTGCCGAAAACCTCTATGTGCACCCCTTCGTGCCTCAGCCGGGGGAGCAGGATCTTGCGCCCGTCACCTGGCACTACCAGATCGCACCGGGGGCTCTGGTCGGCACCCTACAGCACCTGCTGGCGCGCCTGCGGCTGGCCCCCCCCTTTATTCACCTGGCTCGGGATCTGGAGCATGTTCGGCGCACCCTGGCCGAGCAGGGGCTGGCCGATATGCCCTTGCGGCTGACCGTTATCAACACCCTGTTTTACCGCAACAAGGGCGCCTACCTCATTGGCCGGCTGGAGCGGCCCGAAGGTCCCCTGCCCTTTATTCTGCCGATATTGCATGAGCAGGGTGGCCTGGTGATCGACACCCTGCTGCTAAGCCATGACGACGCCTCCATTTTGTTTGGCTTTGCCCGCGCCTATTTCATGGTGTGGTGCCCTCAACCATCACTGCTGGTGCAGTTTTTGCGGCCGCTGCTGCCCAACAAGTCGGACTACGAAATTTACAACGCCATCGGCTGGCAAAAGCACGGCAAAACCATTTTTTACCGAGAGTTTCTGCAGCAGCTACAGGCTTCACGGGATCGGTTCGTGCCGGCGGAAGGCATCAAGGGCATGGTCATGAGCGTGTTTACCCTGCCGTCATCCGACGTGGTATTCAAGGTAATCAAGGACAAGGTCACACCGCCCAAAACCGTGGATCGCGCCACCGTCAAGGCCAAGTACCGGCTGGTCAAACAACACGACCGGGTGGGCCGCATGGCCGACACCATGGAATTTACCAACTTCGAGCTGCCCCTGAACCGCATCAGCCCAGAACTGCTCGACGAATTGCAGCGGGAAGTACCGTCACAACTCACCCTCAGGGATGACCGGCTGATCATTCATCACCTTTATACCGAACGGCGCATGATTCCGCTTAACCTTCACCTGGAGCAGGCCGGCGATCAGCAGTTGCACGATGCCCTGGACGAATACGCCAACGCCCTCAAACAGCTGGCCGCCGCCAATATCTTTCCCGGCGACATGCTGTTCAAGAACTTTGGCGTCACCCGTCACGGCCGGGTGATTTTCTACGACTATGACGAAATCGCCTACATGACCGAGTGCCATTTTCGCGCCATTCCCAAAACCGACCACCTTCAGGATCAACTCTGCCCCGAGCCCTGGTATTCGGTGGGACCGAATGATGTGTTTCCGGAAGAGTTCAAAACCTTTCTGCTGTACAAGCCGCGAGTGCGCGCCGCCTTTAGTGAACAGCATATGGAGCTGTTTACCGCCGAATACTGGCGCAGGCAGCAACACAACATTGAAAGCGGCATGGTGGGGGATATTTTCCCCTACCAGTGCCGGCAACGGTTCAGGTACAAGTACGGTGAAAGTCGTGAGGAGTGAGGTGAAGCAGTTACTCCCCTCACTCCTGTCTCCTTTCCCCTCACACAGAAATTACAGCTGCGGATGGCTCAGGGGCTCGCGGGACACCAGCACGCCGTTGAGATCGGCGTACACATAGTCGCCCGGCTGTATGGTAACGCCGGCAAAGGTGACCGGCACGTCCACCACGCCTTCGCCGCGCTTTTCCGAGCGGATCGGACAGGCCGCCAGCGCCTTGATGCCCAGCGACAATGCACCCAGGGTACCGGCGTCACGAATGGCACCGTGAATCACAATGCCTTCCCAGCCGTTTTCCAGGGCCTTTTCCGCCAGCATGTCGCCCATCAGGGCGCAGCGCAGCAGGCCACCGCCATCCACCACCAGCACCTTGCCGGTGCCGGGCTGGGACACCAGCTCCCGCACTCGGGAGTTGTCTTCATAGCAGCGCACCGTGACCGCCTGTCCCCAGAACAGGGCCGAACCTCCAAAGTCCTTAAAAACCGGGTCCAGCACCTTTATTTTGTCTGCGTGCTCATCACACAGATCCGGCAGCAAATCGAGCATTTCATTCTCCGTTGTCAAACACAGTGTTCCGGTACGTTGACCGAAGCGCCAAGGGCCTTGCGGCAACAACCACGGAATCGTATGAATTTCGGGCTTGACCTGGATCAAGCCCCTTCATAAAACTATGTAACATTATCCATTGCAAACTGTTGTTATGCCCCTGTTAACTGTTAAAATAACACCAATTTTTTAAAAGGACCTCTGTTCTTCCCGTTTTCAAGTCTGTTGGGTATGACGCAGTAACTGCATGGGACGCATATAAAAACAATAACGGTATCGGGACAGGTGCAAGCCCGTGGCGATGGGCGGAATGGTGTAAACTTGTTACATTCAATGCCGGCCCATGTTGACGGCCTTCACCCCGGTACCAGCGACAGTATTTTTACATTCATAGAACAGGTAAGCTCATGCAGACTCCACACATTCTTATCGTTGAAGACGAACTGGTCACCCGTAATACCCTTAAAGGCATTTTTGAGGCGGAAGGTTACACCGTGCTGGAAGCCACCGACGGTGAGGAAATGTACAAGGCCCTGTCCAGCCACAAGGTCAACCTGGTGATCATGGACATCAACCTGCCCGGCAAGAACGGCCTGCTGCTGGCCCGGGAGCTGCGCGAACAGCACAACCTGGCGCTGATGTTCCTCACCGGTCGCGACAACGAGGTCGACAAGATCCTGGGCCTGGAAATCGGCGCCGACGACTACATCACCAAGCCGTTCAATCCCCGTGAGCTCACCATTCGCGCCCGCAACCTGCTGGGTCGCACCATGCAGGCGCCCGATACCCAGGAAGAAGAAAAGCAGGTGGAAGCCTACCGCTTCAACGGCTGGACCCTGGACATCAACAGCCGCGCCCTGATCAGCCCCAACGGTGAAATGTTCAAGCTGCCCCGCAGTGAGTTCCGTGCCATGGTGCACTTCTGCGAGCATCCGGGCCAGATCCAGAGTCGTGCCGAGCTGTTGAAGAAGATGACCGGCCGTGAGCTCAAACCCCACGACCGCACCGTGGACGTGACCATTCGCCGCATTCGCAAGCATTTCGAATCGGTACCGGACACGCCCGAAATCATCGCCACCATTCACGGTGAAGGCTACCGCTTCTGCGGCGAGCTGGAAGGCTGACAAGGCCCCGCTCAAGCCGGGCACTGCCCCAAAAATTGGGCCTGCAAACAAGCTAAAAAAATACCGGCCTCATGGCCGGTATTTTTGTTTGCGCTTACTGGTGGCTTACAGCACGTTGACGGCGTTCAGTTCGCGGAACGCCTGCTCCAGGCGGGCGATCATGCTGAGCTGGCCCTCGCGCAGCCAGACGCGGGGATCGTAGTACTTCTTGTTGGGCTTGTCGTCGCCATCCGGGTTACCAATCTGGCCCTGCAGATAGGCTTCCTTGTCCTTGTAATAGTCCATCACGCCGGCCCAGGTGGCCCACTGGGTGTCGGTGTCGATGTTCATCTTGATCACACCGTACTCAATAGATTCCTTGATCTCCTCGGCAGAAGAGCCGGAGCCGCCGTGGAACACAAAGTTCAGGGACTTGGGCGCCAGGCCGAATTTCTCGGAGACGTACTTCTGAGAGTTGTCCAGGATCTGCGGGGTCAGCTTGACGTTGCCGGGCTTGTACACGCCGTGCACGTTGCCGAAGGAAGCGGCAATGGTGAACTTGTCGCTGACCGCGCTCAGTTTCTCGTAGGCGTAGGCCACGTCTTCCGGCTGGGTGTAAAGCAGGGAGCTGTCCATGCCGGTGTTGTCGACGCCGTCTTCCTCACCACCGGTGCAACCCAGCTCGATCTCCAGGGTCATGCCGATCTTGCTCATGCGCGCCAGATATTGGGCACAGATCTCGATGTTTTCTTCCAGGCTCTCTTCGGACAGATCGATCATGTGGGAGCTGAACAGCGGCTTGCCGGTCTCGGCAAAGTGCTTTTCACCGGCGTCGAGCAGGCCGTCAATCCAGGGCAGCAGCTTTTTGGCGGCATGGTCGGTGTGCAGGATCACCGGCACGCCATAGGCTTCGGCCACCGCATGCACATGGCGGGCGCCGGAAATGGCGCCCAGAATGGCGGCCTGGTGGCCTTCCAGCTTGAGGCCCTTGCCCGCAAAAAAGCCGGCGCCGCCGTTGGAGAACTGCACGATCACCGGCGACTTCACCTTGGCGGCGGCTTCGATCACCGCGTTGACCGAGTCGGTGCCCACCACGTTCACCGCCGGCAGGGCGAACTGATTGGCCTTGGCGATTTCAAAAATTTTCTGCATGTCATCGCCGCTGACCACACCCGGCTTGACCACGTCGGAAATTTTCTGGGACATTGTTTTGCTCCTGTAAGCTTGTTCACGGCCGGTAAAACCGGCCGTGTTAAATAAATGGGGTTCAGTCCTTGGCGCGCTGCTCAAGCATGGCCACCGCCGGCAGGATCTTGCCTTCCACAAACTCCAGGAAGGCGCCGCCACCGGTGGAAATGTAGGATACTTTGTCCTTGATGCCGAACTTGTCGATGGCCGCCAGGGTGTCGCCGCCACCGGCGATGGAGAAAGCGTCGCTCTCGGCGATGGCGCGGGCCACCACTTCGGTGCCCTGGGCGAACTGGTCGAATTCAAACACGCCCACCGGGCCGTTCCACAGAATGGTCTTGGCTTCCTTCAGGATTTTGGCCAGGGCCTCGGCAGAGTCGGGGCCGAGATCAAAAATCATGTCATCGGCATTGACCTCGCTCACCGGTTTGATGGCGGCCTCGGCCTGCTCGGAGAATTCGGTACCCACCACCACGTCGGTGGCCAGGGGAATGGCGCACTCGGCGGCCAGTTTTTTGGCGGTGTCGAGCAGCTCCGGCTCATACAGCGACTTGCCCACCGAGTGGCCGGCGGCGGCGATAAAGGTGTTGGCGATGCCGCCACCCACCACCAGCTGGTCGGCCACTTGAGACAGGGACTCAAGCACGGTCAGCTTGGTGGATACCTTGGAGCCGCCGACAATGGCCACCATGGGGCGGGCGGGCTTGTCCATGGCCTTGGCCAGGGCCTCCAGCTCGGCGGACAGCAGCGGGCCGGCACAGGCCACGGGGGCGAACCTGGCCACACCGTGGGTGGAGGCCTGGGCGCGGTGGGCGGTGCCGAAGGCATCCATTACGAACACATCACAGAGGGCCGCATACTGACGGGACAGGGTTTCGTCGTCCTTTTTCTCGCCCTTGTTGAAGCGCACGTTTTCCAGTACCACCAGCTCGCCTTCGGCCAGTTCCAGGCCATTCAGGTAGTCGGTTGCCAGGCGTACCGGAGCGTCCAGCTTGGCGGCCAGGTAGTCCACCACCGGCTGCAGCGAGAACTCGTCGGCATATTCCCCTTCGGTAGGACGTCCCAGGTGCGAGGTCACCATCACCTTGGCGCCCTGGGCCATGGCCGCCTCAATGGTGGGCAGCGAGGCCAGGATGCGGGCGTCGGAGCCGACCTTGCCGTTTTTCACCGGCACGTTCAGGTCGGCACGGATCAGCACCCGCTTGCCGGACAGATCGAGTTCATTCATTTTGATGACAGACATAATGCGTCCTCTAATTGGCAGTACTGTTGTTAACCGAATCTGTTAATTTGCTTACCTTGCCGCCAGCCAGGCCAGGCTGGTATCCAGCATACGGTTGGCAAAGCCCCATTCATTGTCGCACCACATCAGCATCTTGATGAGGTTGGCATCACTCACCCGAGTCTGGGTGCCGTCAATAATGGAAGAATGGGGATCGTGATTGAAGTCCACCGACACCAGCGGTGCTTCTGTGTAATCGAGAATACCCTTGAGCGGCCCGTGAGCTGCCTCGCGCAGCACTCGATTGACTTCGTCCACCGAGGCGTGTTTTTCCACAATAATGCTGAGATCCATGGCGGTCACGTTGATGGTGGGTACTCGCACGGAAATGGCTTCGAACTTGCCGGCAAAGTGCGGCAATATGCGTTCAACACCCTTGGCCAGCTTGGTATCCACCGGAATGATGGACTGGCTGGCGGCGCGAGTACGGCGCAGATCGGGATGATAGGCATCGATCACCTGCTGATCGTTCATGGCCGAGTGAATGGTGGTGATATTGCCGCATTTGATGTTGAACACGCGATGCAGGGTTTCGATCACGGGCACCACGCAGTTGGTAGTGCATGACGCATTGGAGACAATGGTTTCATCACCGGTGAGCTGCTGGTGATTGACGCCATAGACAATGGTGGCGTCAACGTCGCTGTCGGCCGGATGGGAAAACAGCACGCGCCCCGCTCCCGCCGCCAGGTGCAGGCCGGCGTCGGCCCGGCTGGACAGCACCCCGGTGCAGTCCAGCACCAGATCTACCCCCAGCTCGGCCCAAGGCAAGCGGCCGGCATCGGGCTCATGACACAGCCGAATGTGATCGTCGCCAATTCGCATGCCCTCATGGTCCAGGCTGACTTCCCGGGCAAAGCGGCCGTGACTGGAGTCGTAGCGGGTCAGGTGGGCCATGGCCTCGGGCTCGGCCAGTTCGTTAATGGCCACGATTTTCATGCGCCGGTCCAGGCCGCGCTCGTAAAAGGCACGCAACACGCTACGGCCGATGCGGCCATAACCGTTGATGGCGAGTCGAATCATTGCTGTCTGCTTCCTGCTGGATGCGGGCTTGGCGCCCGTTGTCAGAATTCAGGCCCAAGTCTAACGAGGATTGAAAGCAAGGGGAATGGCGAAGGCAGTGATGCAGCCCTAAAAAGAAAAAACCCGGCCGTTTGCACGACCGGGGCGGCATTCAGGGGTCAAAATTCAGACGACTTCCAGCTCTGGCTCGGTGAGCACGGGGGTCACCTTGGCCTCGGCAGACTGTTGCTGCAGCCAGTGCAGCATTTTGGCAGGGTAACAATCGTCCGCCGACCAGATGCAGGGCGACGGGGCAGAGACGGCACTCATACGCGGCACATTATTCACTGGACTTGTCCTCACTGATTGAAACCGAACTCAGGGTAACCATACCGATTGACGGTTTGATGACAGTACAGACTTTAAACAATGAATGCCAATCACGGCCGGGGCTGCGCCTCGAGATCATCCTCGGCCGCCGACGCCGGCTCACTCAGCTCCAGCTCCATCTGGCTGGCCTGCGCCTGGGCCACCGCTTCTTCTTCCAGATCCGGAAAAACCTCTTCCATGGGCACGTCCACAAACTCGTCGTTACGGGGGTCAAGTTCGGTGATCACACCCGGAGTATCTGCCGGAGTGGCAATATAAGCGGCCTGCTCGGCCACCGGTACCGCCGGAGTGCGCCACTGCCACCACAGGGTGTAGCCGCTGAGCAGCAGGGCCACGCCACCGCAGCCGAGATAAAGCCCCTGAGGACCAAGCCAGGTCATCATGCCGGAGCTGAACAGTGGCCCCAGCGAGCTGCCGAGGCCGTAACTGAGCAGCAGTGTGGTGCTGGCGGCCACAATATGGTGCGCCTCCATGCGATCGTTGGTAATGGCCACCGCCACCGGATAAATGGACGCCACCATGCCCATGTAGAGGGCGGAGAAACCGATAAGAATGCCAATATGATAGCCGCCCCCCACAATCACGCCGGCGGCACTGAGGGCGATAACCAGGTTGATGGCCAGCATGATGGTGCCGCGATTAAGGCGGTCACACAGCCGTCCCAGGGGCCAGGCGAACAGGATAAAGGTAAAGATGGAGGCCGCCATAAACCAGGACAGTTGATCCACCGGCAATCCCACCTGAATGGCATACACCGGCGCCATGGAGTAGAAGCTGCTGATCAGCACCCCACTGCACAGGGCCGCCACCAACCCCACCGGCGCACTGCGCACGATGGATCTCAGGCTGATGCGTTCGCTGTGCTCCACCGTGGGCGCATCCATGCGAGTCAGTGACAGCGGCACCAGGGCGGCGGTCAGCAGAATGGCGCCTATGGTAAAAGGCACAAAGGCGGCCGGATCGGTAAAGCCAATCAGCAACTGACCGGCGGTGGCCGCCAAATAGGCGCAGATCTGATAGGCAAAAAACAGGGTGGCGCGGTTGTCACTGCTGGCCACGGCACTGAACCAGCTTTCAATCACCACAAAACTGCCGGCCACGGCAATACCGCTCAGCGCCCGCAGCAGCGCCCAGACGATGATGCTGTCGGTCAGCGGGAAAATCAGCGTGGAGCTGGCCAGTACCGCGCTGAACACCGCAAAGGCGCGAATGTGCCCGACCCGCTTGATCACCCCGGGTCCGTACAGGGAGCCGAGCATAAAGCCCACCGAATAGCACACCATGATGCTGCCGATCAGCGTCGGCTCCACCTGTTTGAGTCCGAGATTGACCCCGAGCAAGGTCATCACGAAGGTATTGCCCCCCATCAGCAGAAAGACGCTGAAGATCAGCGACGACAGGGATATGACCAGACGTTTTATCATGGCGGGTAACGGTCTGAACGTGAAAACAAAGGCGTTCAGAGTGACAGCATTCGGCAGCCCTGAACAAGTCTTGAGCGCTCAATATCGGGGATGGATCACTTTTCTCGAGGCATGCCCCGCGGCGGTCCCGCAAAAACAAAAACCCCCGGCCTGGGGCCGGGGGTTTTAGCTTGCCTGAATGCGGCTGTTAGCCCTGGGCTTTCAGCTTGCGACGGTAGGCGTGCAGCAGCGGCTCGGTGTAACCACTGGGCTGGGTAGTGCCTTCAAATACCAGGGCGCAGGCGGCTTCAAAAGCCACGCCATCAAAGCCCGGCGCCATGTTGCGATACAGCGGATCACCGGCGTTCTGCTGGTCCACAATGGCGGCCATGCGCTTCATGGACTCCATTACCTGCTCCTTGGAGCAGATGCCGTGACGCAGCCAGTTGGCGATGTGCTGAGCGGAGATACGCAGGGTGGCGCGGTCTTCCATCAGGCCCACGTGGTTGATGTCGGGCACCTTGGAGCAGCCAACACCCTGGTCGATCCAGCGAACCACATAACCCAGAATGCCTTGGGCGTTGTTATCCAGTTCGTTCTGAATCTCTTCTGCGGTCAGGGCATCTCTGTCGGCCTGAGTCAGCAGCGGAATGGTCAACAGGTCATCCAGGTTGGCCGGTTCACGGGACTTGAGCTCATCCTGACGGGACTTCACGTTCACCTGGTGGTAGTGAGTCACGTGCAGGGTAGCGGCGGTCGGAGACGGAACCCAGGCGGTGTTGGCACCGGACAGCGGGTGGGCGATCTTCTGCTCCAACATGTCGGCCATGTTGTCGGGAATCGCCCACATGCCCTTGCCGATTTGCGCCTTGCCCTGCAGGCCGGCGGCCAGACCCACGTCCACGTTATTGTTCTCGTAAGACTGGATCCAGGCCTGCTGCTTCATATTGCCCTTGCGAACAACGGGGCCGGCTTCCATGCTGGTGTGAATTTCGTCACCGGTGCGATCCAGGAAGCCGGTGTTGATGAACACCACTCGCTCGCGAGCCTGATAAATGGCGGACTTCAGGTTGGCGCTGGTACGGCGCTCTTCATCCATGATGCCCACTTTCAGGGTGTTCTTGGCCAGACCCAGTACCTGCTCAATGCGCTCGAACAGCTCAACGGCAAAGGCCACTTCTTCGGGGCCGTGCATCTTGGGCTTGACGATGTAAACACTGCCGGTACGGGAGTTACGGAACTTGCCGTTACCTTTAAGATCGTGAATGGCGATCAGGCAGGTAACCAGGCCGTCGATGATGCCTTCCGGCACCTCGTTGCCGTCTTTGTCCAGTACCGCTTCGTTGGTCATCAGATGACCCACGTTACGCACGAACAGCAGGCTGCGGCCGTGCAGGGTAAAGGCTTCACCCTGAGGGTTAAGGTATTCGCGATCCGGGTTCAGGGAGCGGATGATTTCCTTGTCGCCCTTCTTCACCTTCTGGGTCAGGGTGCCCTTCATCAGGCCCAGCCAGTTGCGGTATACGCCAACCTTGTCTTCGGCGTCCACGGCGGCCACGGAGTCTTCGCAGTCCATGATGGTGGACAGGGCGGCTTCAACGATCAGATCCTTGATGCCGGCCTTGTCGAGCTGGGCAACCGGGTTGGCGGCATCGAACTGCAGCTCAATGTGCAGGCCGTTATTGCGCACCAGTACCGAAGCCGGGGCGGCGGTGTCACCCTTGTAACCGGCGAACTTGTCGGCATCGGCCAGGGTAGTGGTGTCACCGTTGTCCAGGGTGATGTGCAGCTGACCATTCACTACCTGATAGGCGGTAGCGTCGGCGTGGCTGCCGGTGGCCAGGGGCGCGGCCTGATCCAGCAGGTTGCGACCCCAGGCAATCACCTTTTCGGCGCGGCGAGGATTCAGGGTCTTGGTTTTTTCGGCGCCATCGGTTTCGGCAATGGCGTCGCTGCCGTACAGGGCATCGTACAGGCTGCCCCAGCGAGCGTTGGCGGCATTCAGGCAGTAACGGGCGTTGTTCACCGGCACCACCAGCTGCGGACCGGCCAGGGTGGCCAGTTCGGCGTCAACATTGGTAGTGGTGATTTGGTAGTCTTCCACTTCCGGCACCAGGTAGCCGATGTCGGTCAGGAATTGCTTGTAGGCAGCAGCATCGTGAGGCTGGCCGGCGTTGGCATTGTGCCATTCGTCGATCTTTTGCTGCAGGGCGTCACGCTTTTCCAGCAGGGCGCGGTTCTTGGGGGCCAGATCGTTGACGATCTGCTCCATGCCACTCCAGAACGCGGCGGGCTCAACGCCGGTACCGGGAATGATTTCGTTTACTACCAGATCATGAAGAACGGTAGCGACTTGCAAAGTGCCGAGATGAGTACGTTCCGTCATAGTTGCTTCTTCTATTCTAGTTGTCAGTAGTGTTCAATCTTCCGATCACTAACCCTGATTGCTTGGGAGCGATAGTTTACCTCGTGAAGACCGGTGGAGGCAAAGCGGAATTGCGATTTATGGTCACAGGATCTTCACAAATTGTGAATAAAAAATCACGCACTTTGTAATGTCCAATACAATTCAATGAGATAATGTCTACGCGCAGTGTTTTATACCCCTGCTTCAGGATCAGGCAGGATCCGCTCTGGGGCCTTCTCCTCTCCCCATCTGCCGGCCCTTTCCATCTCCCCTCGGCCACGTCAAAAACAAAAAACGCGCCGAAGCGCGTTTTGGTGTCAATCAAAGCCATCTCAGCAATGATCAGGCTGTTCAATCCAGCATGCTGTGAATGTCTTCGTCACTGGTGTGGCGAACGTCCTTGCCCTTGACGAAATAGATGATGTATTCGCAGATATGCTGTACCCGGTCCCCTACCCGCTCCAGAGAACGGGCACACCAGAGTACATTGAGCACATGGGGAATGGAGCGGGGATCTTCCATCATGAAGGTCATCAGCTCGCGAATGATGGACTCGTACTCCCGGTCCACCTTGTCGTCTTCCTTGTGCACTTCAATGGCGGCTTCCACGTCCATGCGGGCAAAGGCGTCGAGGGACTCATGCAACATGCGTACGGTACGCCGGCCCATGTTCTCCATCGACACCAGCGGCGGCTGCTTCTTGTTGGCGTTGTCGAGCAGCATCATGCCGATACGCTTGGCCACATCGCCGATGCGTTCCAGATCGGTAATGGTCTTGATAATGGCCAGCACCAGACGCAGATCCGAAGCCGCCGGCTGACGCTTGGCGATAATGCGGGTGCACTCTTCGTCGATCTGTACTTCCAGGGCGTTGACCCTGTGGTCATTGGCCACGATCTGGCGCGCCAGGTCCATGTTTTGGTCGTGAATGGCGGTAATGGCGTCGTTGAGTTGCTGCTCCACCAGTCCGCCCATCACCAATACCTGGTTGAGCACCCCTTCCAGCTCGGCGTTGAACTGACCGGAGATATGCTTGTTGAGATTCTGCTTGTCCATCCTGAAGGCTCCTTAGCCGTAGCGACCGGTGATGTAGTCTTCGGTCTTCTTCTTGCTGGGGGTGGTGAACAGGCTGTTGGTATCGGAATATTCGATAAGCTCACCCATGTACATAAAGGCCGTATGATCCGACACCCGCGCCGCCTGCTGCATATTGTGGGTCACGATGACCACAGTGTACTGCTCTTTCAGGGTGTTGATCAGCTCTTCGATCACCAGGGTGGAAATGGGATCGAGCGCCGAGGTGGGCTCATCGAGCAGCAGCACTTCCGGCTCGATGGCAATGGCCCGGGCAATCACCAGACGCTGTTGCTGACCACCGGACAGGCCAAAGGCGTTATCATGCAGCCGGTCCTTAACCTCGTCCCACAGGGCGGCACCGCGCAGGGAGCGCTCCACTGCCTCGTCCAGTCGGCGACGGTCGTTGATGCCCTGCAGCCGCAGGCCGTAGACCACGTTCTCGTAAATGGACTTGGGAAAGGGGTTGGGACGCTGAAATACCATGCCCACCCGGCGGCGCAGGGCGGCCACATCCACTTCCTTGCCATAGATATTCTGGTTGTGCAGCAGAATCTCTCCTTCAATGCGGCACGTCTCCACCAGATCGTTCATGCGATTGATACAGCGCAGCAGGGTGGACTTGCCGCAGCCGGACGGGCCGATAAAGGCGGTAACCTGGCCCTTGGCAATTTTCATGTCCACGTTGAACAGGGCCTGCTTGGCACCGTAGAACAGGTTGAGTCCGCGCACTTCCAGGGCAGTCTGCTCCTCGCTCAGGCGGCTGACATCCAGGGTCGAGTCCTGACCAAGGGGGGTAGCGACGTTAATCATGTTTCTATACCTCTAAACGTTGGCCGGCCGGTTTACTGATCCAGCGAGCGGAATTTTTCACGCAGGTGGTTGCGAATGCCGATGGCGGTCAGGTTAAGTCCCACGATCACCGTCACCAGCAGGAAGGAGGTCGCATATACCAGGGGACGCGCCGCCTCCACGTTGGGGCTTTGAAAGCCCACGTCATAAATATGAAAGCCCAGGTGCATGAACTTGCGATCCACATGCAGGTAGGGGAAGTTGCCGTCCACCGGCAGGTTGGGTGCCAGCTTCACCACGCCCACCAGCATCAGCGGTGCCACTTCGCCCGCGGCCCGGGCAATGGCCAGGATCAGGCCGGTCATGATGGCCGGGCTGGCCATGGGGATCACAATGCGCCACAGGGTCTCGGCCTTGGTCGCCCCCAAGGCCAGGGAGCCCTGCCGTACCGACCCGGGAATGCGCGACAGGCCTTCCTCGGTGGAGACGATCACCACCGGCAGGGTAAGGATAGCCAGGGTCAGTGCCGACCACAGCACCCCGGGCGAACCAAAGGTGGGCGTGGGCAGGGCTTCCGGGTAAAACAGCTTGTCGATGGAACCGCCCAGCATGTACACGAAGAAGCCCAGGCCAAAAACGCCATAGACGATGGAGGGCACGCCCGCCAGGTTGATGACCGCAATGCGAATGATCTTGGTTAGGTTGTTCTTGCCGGCATATTCATGCAGGTAGATGGCGGCCACGACCCCCAGTGGGGTAACGATAATGGCCATCAGGATCACCATGAACACGGTACCGAAAATGGCCGGGAACACGCCGCCCTCGGTGTTGGCTTCCCGCGGCTCACCGCTGATGAACTTGCCCATTTCGCCAAACCAGTGTCCGGTCTGGGCCAGCAGGTTCATGTCGTTGGGCCAGGCCACATCCAGCACATCCCCCAACGACAGGGTCACTTCCTGGCCACGCATGTCACGCACCACCACGCTGTCGCGGCGGGCTTCCTCACGCAGGGCAAACAGCTCCTTTTCCAGCACCTGGTAGTCGGCGCGCAGCTGCGCTTCCTCGGCCTGAATGGCGGCCAGCGCCTCCTCGGTGAGCTCGCCATCCAGCTCCAGCTTGCGCTGCTCCAGCCGCAGCCGTTCCAGCTGATGGTTGATGGCACCGATATCGCCGCGCTGCAGATCGTTCATGCGCTCATTGAGTTCGTCTACCCGTTCAATACGGGCCAGCAACTGCGCGCGGGTGTCGCCGGCCACGGCGCTGTCATTTTCCAGCACCCGTTCCACGTAGCCGTAAAAATTGCCGTTGTGGGAGCGCTCGATCACCGCCAGCTGGCCCGGCTCACTGCGGGACACGATGTCGGTTTCCAGGATCCAGCGAAAGTCCAGGGGCACGAACTCCCGGTTACCGGTTTTGACCAGGTAACGGGTCAGGTTGTCTTCGGTCACGCCTTCCAGCGCCAGGCCGGCACCGCGTAGCTGGGACACCGGCACGGCCTCGCGGTCGTGAATTTCACCGATAACGGTATAACGCTCGCCCTCGGGCGTGCTCAGTTGCCACTCATAGATGGTGTGCGGCCAGAAATAGGTCAGGCCACGCCAGCCGATCATCAGCAACAGGCCCAGTACCGCCACCAGGCTGAGGCTTACCGCCCCGCCGGTCATCCATATCCAGGGCGCACCTGATTTGAACCACTTACTCATTTGTTTCGCCCCTTACAGTGAGCTGTACTTGTCACGCAGCCGCTGACGCACGAACTCCGCAACCGTGTTGAACAGGAAGGTGAACACAAAGAGCACAAAGGCTGCCAGGAAGAGCACCCGGTAATGGGAGCTGTTCACCTCCGCTTCCGGCATTTCCACCGCAATGTTGGCGGCCAGGGTACGCATGCCGTTGAAGATGCTGAAGTCCATCACCGGCGTATTACCGGTGGCCATCAGCACTATCATGGTCTCACCCACGGCCCGGCCCAGGCCCATCATCACCGCCGAGAAAATGCCGGGGCTGGCGGTCAGCATCACCACCCGGGTCAGGGTCTGCCAGGGCGTGGCGCCCAGCGCCAGGGAACCGTTGGTCAGGTGCCGGGGCACGGAGAATACGGCGTCTTCGGCAATGGAGAAGATGGTGGGAATGACCGCAAAGCCCATGGCGATGCCCACAACCAGAGAGTTGCGCTGGTCAAAGCCGATGCCCAGCTCGTTGGTGAGGAAGCCGCGGGCATCACCGCCGAAAAAGGCGCTTTCCACCGCGGGGCTGAAGGCGAAGCAGGCCCAGCCGACCAGCAATACCACCGGCAGCAGCAACAGGCTCTGCCAGCCGTCGGGCACGGCGTTCTTGATGTGCTTGGGCAGGTGGTGCCAGATAAAGGCGGTCAGCAGCACCCCCGCCGGCATCAGCACCAGCACCATGACCACACCCGGCAGATGGGTTTCAATCAGCGGCGCCAACCACAACCCGGCCAGAAAGCCGAGGATAACGGTAGGCAGGGCCTCCATGATTTCCACCGTGGGCTTGACCACCTTGCGCAGCCCGGGAGACATGAAGTAGGCGGTATACACGGCGCCGGCAATGGCGATGGGTACGGCGAACAGCAGGGCATAGAAAGCCGCCTTGATGGTGCCGAAGGAAATGGGCACCAGGCTCAGCTTGGCCTCGAAATCGCTGCTGCCGGAGGTGGACTGCCACACATACTGAGGCTCGGGATAGCCTTCATACCAGACCTTGGTCCACATCGCCTTCCAGGTGACCTCAGGATGTTCATTGTCCACCTCAAAGGTGGACAGCCGGCCCTGTTCGGCCACCAGCAACAGGTTGTTGCGCGGAGAAAAGGACAGGGCAGACACGCCCTCGCCGGCCAGTTTTTCGGAAAACAGATGGCTGTTTCCGGTGGTGTGGAAAATATCCACCTCACCCTGGGTGCTGACGGTCACAAAGCCCTTGCGGTTGATCTCGTTGGCGATGTGCGCCACCGGACCGGAAGCCTCGAATTCGCGAATAAAGGTAAATTCACGCTTGCCGTCCTTTGCCACCTCAAACCACTGGGACACCACGCCGTTATCGTTGCCCACCAGCAGGGAGTTACCGCCGGCCAGCAGCGTCATGGCGGAGATGTTGCCGCCCCGGGCGTTCATGGGAATGACGGAGCGCAGCCGCAGTTTGTTGATGTTGCGCACGTCATACACCGATACCTCGTTGCCGCTGCGAACGAACATGAAACGCAGGTTGGGGGTGACCAGCACCTGCTCCACCCGCGCCGGCAGGCCGGGAATGGCCACCTGGGTGGGGCTCAGCTCCAGCTCGCCGGTGAGAAAATTTTCCTTGCCGGAAAAGCGGGTCAGTACGATGTCGCCGCCGGCAACCACCGCCGCCACCAGCAGGTCTTCGCCATTGGTGGCGAAGCTCAGTTGCTCCAGCGCCCGGCCCTGCTCGTCCACCTGCAGCGGCGACGAACCAAAGGGATAGGTCAGGCCGGGAGTAATGGTACGCACATTGTCCGGATAGCTGACATCGAATTTGGGCGCCAGCACCCGCATGCTACCGTCACTCAGGCCGTAGGCCGCCATCGGCTTGCTGTCACTGGCGGCGGCGGTGGTGATCTCTCCTTCCACCGAAACGCTGCTCAGCACCCGGCCCTGTTCCAGCAGGGAATAAAAATGCACGGTGCCGTCTTCGGAGAAGGTGTATGCCTGCTCGTTTTGCTCTTCCACCCCCAGAACCAGGGGAGCACCGTCGCCGTCCAGGGCAAACTCGCCCACAGGCTCCACGCTGGCGCCATCGAAGATGGGCTTGACCACATACAGCAGGTAAAAAAAGATCAGCAGCAGCGCCACCAGCACGACGATGCCGCCTGCGGTCACGCCCGCCTGGGCCAGCCTGTCTTTGAGCCAGCGCTTACGGCTGCCCGACAGAGCCATGGTTTGAGTTTGAGCCGACATATCGTCACTCCGTTCGCTTTTTCGGTTGCCCGCATTCTATGGCGGGGAAATGACAGTTTTGTTACAGAGCACAAAAGCCGCAAGTAACCCTGTAAAAAAAAGTGCCGGCGTGTATCTTGAACAGTGAACTGATCATGTCATTCAAGGAGAGAAACCATGAAAACCCTGGTCGCCACCCTTATCGGCCCCGATAAAACCGGCCTGGTCCGGCAACTGGCCGCCCTTATTCGCAAACACCACGGCAGCTGGCAGGGCAGTGCCATGAGCGAGCTGGCGGGTTATTTTGCCGGCATTGTGGAAATTCGCGTGCCCGCCGAGCACAGCGCCGGCCTGGAACAGGCGCTGAAGGCCCTGCCAGACTTTCAGGTGCAACTGGTGGAAGGCCAGGGCTCCGCGCTTCGTGGCCAACAGCTGAAACTCACGGTGACCGCCAACGACAGGGTTGGTATCGTCGACGAGGTCACCGATATTCTCAACAGCCAGAACATCAGCGTGAAAAACCTGAAAACCGACAGCCACCCGGCGCCCGTTACCGGCATCATGCTGTTTGAGGCCCAGAGCACCCTGACCTTGCCCCACGGCCAGACCCTGGGGGACCTGCAAAGCCGGCTGGAGGCCCTGAGCGACGATCTGGTCGTTGACATTGAACTCATTTGAGTCGTAATAAAAATGTCATACTTGTTTGTCATAAACAGTGCCAAAAATGACAAATGAAAAATACCGGAAAACACAATGGGCACGGAAAAATGGTACCTGGAGAAAGAGCTCAGCTGGCTGTCGTTTAATGAGCGAGTATTGCAGGAGGCCATGGACAAGAGCGTACCCCTGATCGAGCGGGTACGCTTTCTGGGCATTTTTTCCAACAATCAGGATGAGTTTTTTAGGGTGCGTGTGGCCGACGTCAAGCGCCGGGTGATGATAGACGCCGACAGTGGGCGGACCAATGGCGCTGCCTCGCTGTTGCAACAAATTCAGCAAAAGGTGGTACGGCTGGGAGAAATCTTCGACGAGACCTACAAGGAGCTGATTGTCACCCTGGCCCGGCAGAATATTTTCCTGCTCAACGAGTCCCAGATCGACCCCGATCAGGAACACTGGCTCAGGCGCTATTTTGAAAACGAGGTCCGTGCCTACCTCTCCCCCATCGTACTGAATGCCGGCATCAATCCGGTGCACTTTCTCAAAGATGAGCATACCTACCTCTGCGTAGGCATGAGCAAGAACCACCATCATCACTACGCCCTGGTGGAGATTCCCACCGATGTACTGCCCCGTTTTGTGGTGCTGCCGCCGGGCAAAAGCCGGCGCAAGAAAAGCATCATCATCATGGACAACGTCATTCGCCTGTGCCTGAACGAGCTGTTCGCCGGCTTTTTTGACTACGACCAGATCACGGCCCACGCCTTCAAGATGACCCGGGACGCGGAATACGATCTGTCGGATCAGCTCGACCAAAGCCTGCTGGAAAAGATGAGCGACGGCCTCAAGCAACGGCTGACCGCCCTGCCGGTGCGCTTTGTACACGACAGGGACATGCCCGCCGACATGCTCGCCAACCTGTTGCACAAGCTCGACATACAGCATCATGATGCCGTCATGCCCGGTGGCCGCTACCACAACTTCAAGGACTTTATCGGCTTTCCCAACGTGGGCCGACAACACCTGGTCAACCGGCCACTGCCGCCACTCAAGTGCCGGGAGTTTCGCGACAGCCCCTCGTCCTTTGACGCCATTCGCCGGCGCGACATTTTGTTGTATTTTCCCTACCACAGCTTCAGCCACGTCACCGAGTTTGTACGTCAGGCATCCTTTGACCCGGCGGTGGTCAGCATCAAAATGAACGTGTATCGGGTAGCGTCGCTGTCTCGCATCATGTATTCACTGATGGACGCCGCCAACAACGGTAAACAGGTGACCGTGGTGATCGAGCTGCGCGCCCGCTTTGATGAAGCCGCCAACATCGACTGGGCCAAACAACTTACCGAGGCCGGCATCACGGTGGAATTTGGCGTGCCCAGCCTCAAGGTGCATTCCAAATTGTGTCTGGTCACTCGCCGGGAAGAAGGCCGTCTGGTGCAGTATGCCCATGTCGGCACCGGCAACTTCAACGAAAAAACCGCCAATATCTACACCGACTTTTCCCTGCTCACCGCCAATCAGGAACTCACCCAGGAAGTGGCGGCGGTGTTCGACTTTATTCGTCAGCCCTATCGCCGCAGCAAGTTTCAGCACCTGCTGGTGTCTCCCCTCAACCAGCGCCGAGGGCTGTATGCCATGATAGATGCCGAAATCGCCCACGCCCGCCAGGGCCTGCCGGCACGCATTGTGCTAAAGCTCAACAACCTGGTCGACAAGGGGCTAATCCACCGGCTCTATGCCGCCAGCCAGGCAGGGGTAGATGTCGATCTCATCATTCGCGGCATGTGCTCATTGCTGCCGGGCGTGCCCGGGGTCAGTGAACGCATTCGTGCCATCAGCATTGTCGATCGCTATCTGGAACACCCCAGGGTGATGGTGTTTCACAACAATGGCCAGCCCAGGGTCTATCTCTCTTCCGCCGACTGGATGACCCGCAACATGGACTTTCGTGTGGAAGTCACCACGCCCATACTGGAGCCAAGCTTGCGCCGGCGCGTCATGGATTTGCTGGAACTGCAGCTCAATGACACCACCAAGGCCCGCGTGCTGGACGCCGGCCAGGGCAACCGTTATGTCAGCCGGGGCAACCGGCGCAAGGTGCGCTCCCAGACTGCCACCTATGACTACCTCAAAGCGCTGGAGGAGTAAGCGCCCATGACCGATCAGTATGTGGCCACCATGGATCTGGGATCCAACAGCTTTCATATGGTGATCGCCCGTTACCACGGCGACGGCCTGCGCATCGTCGACCGGCTGAAACAGCGGGTACGCCTGGCCGATGGCCTGGACGATGGTAATCGCCTTAGCGAGGACGCCATGGCCCGAGGACTGGATTGCCTCAGGCTGTTCGGCGAGCGCTTGAACGGCTTTCACGCCACTCGTGTCAGGGTGGCGGGCACCTATACCCTGCGTGAGGCCGTCAATGCCCAGGAGTTCGTGCGCCGGGGCCAGCAAGTGCTGGGGTTTCCCATTGATATTGTTAGTGGCAACGAAGAGGCCCGGCTGATTTATCAGGGGGTGGCGCATACCCAGCAGACCCAGGGCCAAGTGCTGGTGATCGACATTGGTGGCGGCAGTACCGAGCTGGTTATCGGCCAGGATTTCGATTGCCGTCAGGTCTCCAGCCGCAGCATGGGCTGTGTCAGTTTTACCCGCAAGTATTTTGCCGATGGTGTACTCAGCGAGGCCCGCTTCCAACAGGCAATCGAGGCGGCGGAATATCAGCTGGTGCCGATACTGGGTCGTTATCTGGCCCTGGGCTGGGATCAGGTGCTCGGCAGCTCCGGCACCATCAAGACACTGTTGGAAATGTGTACCGCCGCCACCGGCGAGCCGGTCATTAACTTGACCGGCCTGAAGCATATCAAGCAACGGCTGGTACAGGCCGGGCATATTGATCAGGTCGACATGGCCGGCCTGAGTGAGGATCGAAAACCCTTGATTGCCGCCGGGCTGTCCATCCTGCTTGGCATCTACCACAGTTTCAATCTGGATCGCATGGGCTTTTCCGATGGCGCCCTGCGCGAAGGGCTGCTGTACAGTGTCTTCGGCCGTGCCAAACATCACGATATTCAGCTTAACACCCTGCAGGCCCTTGCCGGGGAATACGACATCGATCGGCAGCAGGCCGACCGGGTGCAGGACACCGCCAGACAACTATTTGTCCAGGTATGTGATAACTGGCGGCTGAATGCGAACTCAGGTGACCTGCTGGGTCATGCGGCTCGGCTGCACGAAATTGGCCTGCACATCAACTTCACCGGTGTTCATCGCCATTCCGCTTATATCGTCGGCAATACCGATCTGCCCGGGTTTACCCAGGAGCAGCAAAAGGCGTTGGCGGCACTGGTGCGCTTCCATCGCAAGGCGCTCAAGTTGTCCGAGTTGGAGCCGCTGAACTACCTGCCCGAGCAGCAATTGTGGCGACTGGTAAGGTTGCTGCGTATGGCGGTGGCGCTGAACCGCCGGCGCCAGGACGGCGTGCTGCCACCTCTGGTGCTGAAGCCGGCCGCCGAAGACGAACTGCGCCTGCACCTTCCCGCCGACTGGTGCGCTCACAACGCCCTGCTGCTGACCACCCTGGAGCGGGAGCAAGCCTACCAGGACAGGGCCGGCTGGAAGCTGACGCTGGTGCGGACTTAACCCCTCAGCTTAGCCGCCACTTACCCCCGTCTTGTCGACTGATGCAGGGAGTTCGGCCGCCTGCTTGCGGGCGGCCTTTTTTTCCGCTCGGCGGCGTTTGAAAAAATCGCTCAGTTGGGTGGAGCAGGCCTCGGCCAGCACACCCGACTGCCAGTCGATACGGTGATTGAGCCCAGGCGTGGCCAGCAGTTGCAGCACCGAATCCACGGCACCGGTCTTGGCGTCGGCGGCACCGTACACCAAGCGCCGTATGCGGCTGTGCACCATGGCGCCGGCGCACATCATGCACGGCTCCAGAGTGACATAGAGGGTGCTGTTGAGCAGCCGGTAATTGCCCAGGCGCTCGCCGGCCTGGCGCAATGCCATGATCTCGGCATGGGCGGTGGCGTCGTGATGGCCGATGGAGCGATTCCAGCCCTCACCCACACATTCGCCCTCATGCACCACTAGGGCACCTACCGGCACCTCTCCTTCCTGTTCGGCCCGTGCCGCCAGCGCCATGGCCCGGCGCATCCAGTATTCATCTTGCTCGTTCATCGCCCCTCCTGAAGGCGGCTATTATGGCAAAAGCCGGCCCGGCTGCAAGCACGGCCCGCCCTGGCCCAAAAAAGCGCCATTGCGATCAATAAAGCGGCAAACGCACTCAGGAAGGAAAAAAGGGGGTTGCGGCCGGGCGGGCGGAACCTTATAGTAGCTCCCGATTCGGCGTGTAGCGCAGCCTGGTAGCGCACTGTCATGGGGTGTCAGGGGTCGGAGGTTCAAATCCTCTCACGCCGACCAAATCATCCTAAAAAGCCCACCTTATGGTGGGCTTTTTGCGTTTAATGCTAATCAACACGAGCGTATCGACTTCCAGAAAAGCCCGTCTCGCTTATGGCGGTTTTTACGGCCTGCCGCTGATGATATGTTTTGATGGCTCCATGGCCCGTGTGCACGGTCCATGGAGCCACCTCATCACTCAGGGTGTTACGCCCGGTACTCCATCAGCAACACCTGCACCGGCTGGCCACGCCGCTCGCGCCGGCGACGCTCGACCTCCATAAAGCCCATGGCCTCGAAGAAACGGCGGGCATTGATGCTGGCCTCGCAATACAGCCGGCACAGCCCGCGAGAAGCGGCCTCGGCCTTGAGCCGCTGCATCAGCGCCCGGCCAATCCCCTCGCCCTGGCGGGCGTGGTGCACATAAAACAAGTCAATGCGGCCATCGTCGTCGAGTTCGGCAAACCCCAACAAGCGCTTGCCTTCCATCGCTACCAGGGGCCGGGTACGAATAAAGCGGCTGACCCAGCGCGGTTCGTCGTATTCGTCAGGGGCCCATACCGCCAGTTCGTGTTCGCTGTAATCGGCCTGGTTGATCCGGTGCACCGTATCGTGGAACAACTGCCAGATACTGCTCGTTTCACCACTGCGGATCTTCCTGATTTCCATAATTGCTCCTGCTTCACATACTGCCTGTCTGCTTTGCCCCCTTATATAGCCACAGTTGTGCACAATTAAAAAGTGGCTTGCTGCGGAATACGTGGATTTACCCGTGCTGCAGGCATAAAAAAGCCCCGGACGAAGCCGGGGCTCAAACAGCAACCAGAACGGTAAAACGTATTTACATCAGGCCAAGTTTCTTCAGGTCGGCCTCAACCACGGCGGCAGGTACCGGCACATAGCCGTCCTTGTCGACGATTTCCTGACCCTGCTTGGACAGCATCATCTTGATGAATTCGGCTTCCATCGGACCCAGGGGCTTGTTGGGGTGCTTGTTCACGTACACGTACAGGAAACGGGACAGCGGATACTCGCCGCTGATGGCGTTTTCAGAGTTGGCTTCCACATAGTCGGTGGAGCCTGCATCGGCCAGCGGCACGGCGCGCACACTGGAGGTGCTGTAGCCCAGGCCGGAGTAACCGATGGCGTTCAGGGAAGAAGACACGGACTGCACCACGGAGGCGGAACCGGGCTGCTCGTTCACATTGTTCTTGAAGTCACCCTTACACAAGGCTTCGTCCTTGAAGTAACCGTAAGTGCCGGACACGGAGTTACGACCATAGAGCTGAATGTCGCGGCTGTTCCAGTCGCCGTCCAGGCCGGTCTGGCCCCACTTGGTGATCTGCTCGGACAGGCCGCAGCTCAGGGTGCTGGAGAAGATGGCATCCACCTGATCCATGCTCAGGCCTTCGATGGGGTTGTCTTTATGTACGAACACCGCCAAGGCATCGATGGCCACACGAACCGGAGTGGGCTTGTAACCGTAACGCTTTTCAAAGGCTTCGATTTCATTGCTCTTCATGGCGCGGCTCATGGGGCCGAACTGGGAAGTGCCTTCGGTCAGGGCGGGCGGCGCAGTGGAAGAGCCGGCGGCCTGGACCTGCACGTTGACGTTGGGATACTGGCGTTTGAACTCTTCGGCCCACAGGGTCATCATGTTGGCCAGGGTGTCGGAGCCAACAGAAGATACGTTGCCGGACACACCGCTGACTTTTTGGTAATCGGGCAGTGAAGCATCCACCGCTGCAACGGCGGAAGTGGCGGCCATGGCCACGGTCAGTCCCAGTGCACTTGCCAGTTTGTTCAGTTTCATCCTTAATCTCCAATAAGTTCGGTCTTTCAAGACGCGGCCAGTATTGCCGGCAGCGGTGACAATCCTATTAATCCTAGGTGACGCTTTTATGACAGAAGAGCGCAATGTCATGGAAGTGTCACTCCCCACCTCAGGCACTCTGTTGCACGCCGGCGTCGGCCACCAACAGGCGAGCGGGCAGGCGAAAACTGAAGCAGCTTCCCTTTCCGGGATGGCTCTCTATCTCAAGATGACTATCGTGGTGACTGAGGGCGTGTTTGACGATGGCCAGCCCCAGGCCCGATCCGCCGGTCTGGCGACTACGGGCCTTGTCAACCCGATAGAACCGTTCGGTGAGCCGGGCGATGTGCTCCGGGGCGATGCCGTCACCGTCATCACTGACGGCAAAGCGGCCAAATTCGCCCTGGCGACACCATTGCACTCGAATGTGACTGCCCGCCGGGGTGTGGCGCACGGCGTTATACACCAGGTTGGACATGGCGCTGCGCATCTGTTCGGGATCGCCCCTGAGCCGCAGGCCGGCTTCCACCTCAAAGCTGAACTCATGGCCGCGCTCACCACTGAGCGCCAGCGCTTCCTGCTCCAGCATGTGCAGAATGCCGGGCATGTCCACCACCCGGGTAAAATCGGGCTGAGTGGCGGCCTCGTAGCGGCTCAGGGTCATCAACTGGTTGACCAGGGCGTCCATGCGCTGGGTCTGCTCCACCAATACCTTCTGGGTCTTGCGCCACATGGGCTCGGACGGCGGCTCTTCGAGCATTTCCAGATAGCCCTTGAGCACCGTCAGCGGCGTGCGCAGCTCGTGCGAAACGTTGGCCACAAAGGTCTTGCGCACCTGCTCCAGGCTGCGCAGCCGGGTCACGTCCCGCACCACCAGCAGCGCCTGATCTTCGGTGTAAGGCATGATGCGGCATTCCAGCAAGCGCTCTTCACTTACCGGCGAGGGCATCTCCAGCGGCTCGCGAAAATCTCCCCGCTTCATATAGGTGATAAATACCGGCGTGCGGATCAGGTTGCCGATGTGCTGGCCGGCATCGTCGGGCCAGCGAAACCCGAGCAACTGCTGGGCCAGCTTATTGCACCAGATAATGCTGCCGTCCCGGCGAATGACCACGGCGGCATCGGGCAAGGCCTCGGCCCCTTCGCGAAAACGACGCACCAACACCCCCAGCTCGCGCCGGCGCGAGCGCTGGCGCTGCTGCAGCCGGTAAATGCCGTTGAAGATATCTTCCCAGCTGCCCTTGCCCTCGGGTGGCGTCAGGCTGCGATCCCGCCACAGCCACACCAGCAGCGTATGCTGATAACGATAAAAGATGGCCAGCTGGATCAGGGTGCCGGCCAGCAGCCCCAGCGCCAGATTGTCGAGCAGCAGGCCGAGCAGACCAAAGACCGTATAGAACAGTCCCAACTGCCACCACCTGCCCCGGTTGGTATTCTGTTGCTGCATGGGAGCCTCATGGGCGAACGGAGAAACGGTAACCTGCACCCCGCACCGTCTGGATCAGCTTGTCGTGGCCACAGGCCGAAATGGCCTTGCGCAACCGGCGAATATGCACGTCCACGGTGCGGTCTTCCACGAAGACATTGGTGCCCCACACATTATTCAGCAACTGCTCGCGGCTGTATACCCGCTCCGGATGGGTCATGAAAAAGTGCAGCAGCTTGAATTCGGTGGGCCCCATGTCGAGTTGCTGGTTTTCGGCGCTGACCCTGTGGCTGAGCGGGTCCAGGCGCAGCCCCTGCACCTCGATCACGTCTTCCACCGAGGTGGGCGCCACTCGGCGCAACACCGCCTTGAGACGGGAGGTCAGTTCATTGGGAGAAAACGGCTTGGTGATGTAGTCGTCGGCGCCCACGTCCAGGCCCTTTATCTTGTCTTCTTCCTCGGCCCGGGCGGTCAGCATGATCACCGGGATCTGGCGGGTCAGCTCGTCCTGCTTGAGGTGCTTGATAAGCTGTATGCCACTACCGCCAGGCAACATCCAGTCGAGCAGGATCAGTTCCGGGTAGGGCTCCTTGATAAGCTCCAGGGCCTGATCGTAGCTCTCCGCCTCCTGGGTTGAGAATCCCTTTTGCTCCAGCACGAAACACAGCATTTCCCGAATGGGCGCTTCGTCTTCCACCACCAGTATTTTCCGTGTCATTCTTCAACCGCCTTCTGCTATGGTTTTGTGTTCATGCCCATTATTGGAAGCAAGTATGACAGTTTTATGAAATTGTGACGCGAAGGTTTCAAACGAAGCTTTTCTCAGGGGGAATCGTAATCCATGCACAGCTGAGGCTGGCCGGTGCCCGGGTCAAGATGCTCCTCGGTAATGGCAAAGCCATGCCGGCGATAAAAATGCACGGCAATGTCATTTTCACAAAATACCTTAAGGGTAAGCTGACGACGCAGCCGCTTGGCGGTCGCCATCAGTGCCTTGCCAATGCCCTTTTTCTGGCAGTCGGGGCGCACAAACAGCGCCACCAGATAATCGCCGGCCAGGGCAATAAACCCCTGTACTTCTCCCTCCCGCTCGCACACCCACACCTCCGCCGACGGCAGATAGCGCGCCCGCATCTGCTCCTGCTGCCGCCACCAATAGGCGGCAGGCACGAAGTCATGCGCCTGCAGCGAGGCCAATAGCCAGACATTCAGAATGGCCTCGGTATCCTCCGGCCTGGCCTGTCGTATCATATGCTTTCCCCTTTCACCGGCATCTGAGTCCAGTGTATGGCGGCCGAAGCCCGGCCAGCCCGAATTTGTTCACTCCTGTGAGCGGGATCCGTCTTTGTTGTGCAGGAATGACTGACTGATCACAAAGTCGGATTGCAGTACAATGCCGCTTTTCCGGCCTGTCACCGAGGACTCCATGTGGTTTAAAAATCTGCAAATTTATCGTTTTACCCGCCCTTTTGAGCTCAGCCTGGAAGAGCTGGAAAAGCAGCTTGACGCCATGACCTTCAGCCCCTGCGGCAGCCAGGATCAGGCCAAGGTGGGCTGGATTTCCCCCCTGGGTAAGCGCGGTCAGGCCCTGACTCACAGCGCCGGCAACCAGATTTTGCTGTGCGCCAAAAAGGAAGAAAAAATGCTGCCGGGCTCGGTGGTGAACGATGAAGTGGCCGAAAAGGTGGAAAGCCTGGAAGCCGAGCAGGGCCGGGCCCTGAAGAAAAAGGAAAAGGACGCCATCAAGGAAGAGGTGATCGTCAGCCTGCTGCCTCGCGCCTTTAGCCGCTTTCAGCAAACCTTTGCCTGGATCAACCCCGACGATGGCTTTATTGCCGTGGACGCCAGCTCCGCCAAGCGTGCCGAAGATCTGCTGGCACTGCTGCGCAAATGCATTGGCAGCCTGCCGGTAGTCCCCCTGGCCATGACCACGCCCCCCGAGCTGACCTTGACCGACTGGCTCAAAGAAGGGGCCGCCCCCGCCGGGTTTGCCCTGGAAGACGAGGCCGAACTCCGCTCGGCGCTGGAGCACGGCGGCATTATTCGCGCCAAGCAGCAGGATCTGCTGAGCGACGAAATGAAGGCCCACCTCGACGCCGACAAGCTGGTGACCAAGCTGGCGCTGAACTGGGGCGATACCATCAGCTTTATTCTGGGCGACGACATGAGCATCAAGCGACTCAAGTTCTCGGAAGAGCTGCGCGAGCAAAACGACGACGTCACCAGTGAAGACCCGGCCGCCCGCTTCGACGCCGACTTCGCCCTGGTCACCGGAGAACTGTCCCGCTTTATTCCCGAGCTGATTGACGCCATGGGCGGCGAGGAAAGCCGTTAATCAAGGACTGGCTTCAGCCGAGCAACCCCGCCAACAAACCACCCTTTGCCCCACGACAGTGGGGCCTTCTCCGCACGTATATGACCAAAGCTGTCCCACGCTTCTCGTGTTTACGGCCCTTTTCATATATCACTGACTGCTAACGACGGTTTTCTTCGCGGGCGACGGCTATGGTGGCTCACCATCGCATTTGCAGGAGTTCAACCATGCGCCCTTCTTCTTTTGCCGGCCTGTTGGGACTGCTATGGCTGGCGGCCGGCGCCGCCTCGGCCCACGACGATCAGCGCTGGCACCACCATGAATATGAGCGGGAATACCGCCATGAGTACCGTAACGAATATCGCCGGGAGCGCCTGCCCGTCACCTCCGTGGCCGAGGCTCGGCGGCTGGCCGATGACAGCCGCATTATTCTGTCCGGCCATATTGTGCGGCGGCTGAATGACGACGAATTTCTGTTCCGCGACAGCACCGGCACCATCAAAATCGACATGGATGACGACGACTGGCGCAAGCTGCGCCGCCACCGCCGGGGCCAGCTGCTGATCTGGGCCGAGGTGGACCGGGACAAACGCCGGGTGAAGCTGGAAGTGGAACGGGTACGGCCCGCTTATCGGTAACGATAACTCGAAATCACCGGCGCATGGGAGTAAAATGCCGGCCCCGGCCGCCATCAGGTGGCGGCCCGCTGACCTGACATCAGACGAGATCATCATGTTTGTACCCGAATTGCTTTCCCCCGCCGGTTCCCTCAAGAACATGCGTTACGCCTTTGCCTATGGCGCCGACGCCGTGTATGCCGGCCAGCCCCGCTACTCCCTGCGGGTGCGCAACAACGAATTCAACCACGAGAACCTGCAGATTGGCATCAACGAAGCCCATGCCCTCGGCAAGAAGTTCTACGTGGTGGTCAATATTCAGCCCCACAACGCCAAGCTGAAAACCTTTCTGCGCGACATGAAGCCGGTGGTGGACATGGGCCCCGATGCCCTCATCATGTCCGACCCGGGTCTTATCATGCTGGTGCGCGAGCACTTTCCCGAGATGCCCATTCACCTGTCGGTGCAGGCCAATGCGGTCAACTGGGCCTCGGTGAAATTCTGGCAGGACTACGGCATCGAGCGGGTGATTTTGTCCCGGGAGCTGTCCCTTGAAGAGATCGAGGAAATCCGCCAACACTGCCCCACCATTGAGCTGGAAGTGTTCGTACACGGCGCCCTGTGCATGGCCTACTCCGGCCGCTGCCTGCTGTCGGGCTACATCAACAAGCGCGACCCCAACCAGGGCACCTGCACCAACGCCTGCCGCTGGGAATACAAGGTGCACGAGGCCAAGGAAGACGACGCCGGCCAGATCGTGCACAAGCAGGAGCCGATCATGGTACAGCCGGTGGAAAGCGACATCACCCCCACTCTTGGGGCCGGCAAGCCCCATGATGAGCCGGTGCTGCTGGAAGAAGGCAACCGTCCGGGCGAATACATGGCCGCCTATGAGGACGAGCACGGCACCTACATCATGAACTCCAAGGATCTGCGCGCGGTGCAGTATGTGGAGCGCCTGACCGGCATGGGTGTGCACTCCCTCAAGATTGAAGGCCGTACCAAGTCCTTCTATTACGTGGCCCGTACCGCCCAGGTATACCGCAAGGCGATTGACGACGCCGTGGCCGGCAAGCCCTTTGACACCACCCTGATGAGCACCCTGGAAAACCTGGCCCATCGCGGCTACACCGAAGGGTTCCTCAAGCGCCATGCCCACGGCGATTACCAGAATTACGACTATGGCTATTCGGTGTCCACCAGCCAGCAGTTTGTGGGCGAGATCACCGGCCGCGACGGCGATTGGGTGGAAGTGGAAGTCAAAAACAAGTTTCTGGTAGGCAACAGCCTGGAGCTGATGACGCCAAAGGGCAACCTCACCTTTACCCTGGAGCAAATGAAAAACCGCAAGGGCGAGCAGGTAGAGGTGGCCCCGGGCAACGGCCATGTGATGTACATTCCCCTCGACGCCAACATTGACGTGACCTACGGTATTCTGATGCGCAACCTGGGTGACCAGCAGGACACCCGCAACCCTCATGTGAAGCAAGCCGATGGCGCTGTTAATCAAGGATAACTGTATCAACTGCGACATGTGCGAGCCGGAGTGCCCGAACGGTGCCATTTATTACGGTCCGGAGATCTACGAGATAGACCCGGATCTGTGCACCGAGTGTGTCGGGCATTACGACAAGCCGACCTGCATCAGCGTCTGTCCCATCGACTGCATTATTGACGACCCCGACCACCGGGAGAGCGAAGAGCAGTTATGGGATAAGTTCGTGCTGCTGCATCACGCCTGAACAAAAAGCCCCGATCCAGAAGACCGGGGCTTTTTCATGGGTTCATATTCCGAAGCTCACACCCCGGGTGCGGGCAGGGCTTCTTCCTCAGGTAGCAGAAACCATACCACCAGGCCGGCACAGGCCAGTAATAACCCGCCCAGCACGCGCTGATCCATCTCCGGCAACAGGCCCTGCACCAGCAGGAATAAACCGCCCCCCAGGTTGGCACTGCCCCCGAGCAGGGCGCCGGCGGTACCGGCATGCTGTGAAAAGGGCGCCACCGCCTTGGAGGTGGCCACCGGAAACAGCAGGCCCGCTCCGGCAAAATACAGGCCCCCACCCAGCACCAGCATAAACAGACCCAGTTCCGGCAGCAGCCCACCCGCCAACACCAGCACGGCACCACCCAGCAGCCCGGCACTGGCCAGCCACTGCATGCGTCGCACCGACCATACCGCCGCCTTCATCGACGCCAGCATGGCCCCGCCGAAATACAGCGGCAATGGCAGAATAAACAGCAGGCTGATTTCGGCACTGGTCAGGTTGCCCTGCCGGCCGGCCAGCACACTGAACACCGCCTCGTACAGGATCAGGCCGGCAAAGGTAGCGATCAGCATGCCGAGCTGACGACGAAAGCCACCGTGATGCAATACGTACTGATAGGCCGGCAGCATGGGCTGCACATGACGACGCTCGGCGGGCAGGGTTTCCCGAAAACACAGGCTCATCACCAGCAGGATCACCAGCCCGGTTGCCAGCAGAAAGCCATACATCGACTGCCAGCCAAAGTGAAGGTTAAGCCAGCCTCCGGCCAGGGGCGCCAGCAACGGCGCCAGCATAATGCCCATGGACACATAGCCGTTGTAACGCACCAGCTCGGCGCCCTCAAAGCGATCCCGCATCAAGCTGCGGCACAGGCTGCCCGCCGCTGCCGTGCCCGCCCCCTGCACAAAGCTGCCCAGCAGCAGCATGGGATAAGTCGGCACCAGCAGGATCAGCGCCGAGCCCAGCACATAGATACCAAGGCCTACCAGCAGCACCGGACGCCGGCCATATCGGTCCGACAGCGGACCATAAACAAACTGAAACAGGCCGTAGGGAATAAGATAAAACGCCATCACCAGGGGCAGCGCCTGGCCGCTGACCTGCAGCGCATCGGCCATATCGCCCATGGCGGGCACATACAGGGTTTGGGTCATCTGACCCGCCGCCACCATCAATACGGTAAGCAACACCAAGGACAGGCCCGACATGGCCACTCTCTCCAAAAAAAAGGTACGTGATATGGCTCACATCATAGAGAACGGAGAGATTCACTGGCAATCGAGATTCATGCGAGCTTTTATAATGGCCAGACCCAGTTTTTCTAATCAAACCGGTAACGATAACTGACGCCCCAGGAGGTGAGGCCGTCGTTCGGCTTTTTCAGCCCGGCATTGGACAGGTGCCAGGCCTCCAGTGCCAGGCTGTGGCGCCCCACGGCCATCCCCAGCCCGGCCCGGCTGTTAAATTGCAACCGGCTGGACAGATTACGCGGACCGAGCCGGCTTCGATTGATCCAGGCAGGTCCCACCCCGGCATAAGCCAGCGGTCGCAACCCGCGCCGGCCGCCTTCATATACCAGGCTTGGCACCACGCTGAGCTGGGTCAGGTGGTCGCCGCCCAGGCGCCAGCGGCTGCCGTCCAGGTCCACGCCTAAATCGAGGCGCCCACCGGCCAGCTCCCGCCAGTCCTGCTGCCAGCCCACCCCAATGCCGTAGCGTTCGGCGTCGTCGCCCTTCCCCCCCGACACCATCAGGGAAGGATCCGCACGCAAGGGTAAAGCCAGCATGACCACCAACCACACACAGCCGCTTACCCTGTTCATGCCGGCCTACCTCATCCTTACAAGCCTGATTAAATTTTAGCCATCCATTTTAATCCTTGCCTGCCTTGGGGACGCTGGTATAATTCGCGCTCGAATTTTGTTCTTTAACATCAAGTGGGTCTTCTCATATGCATCCGATGCTGAATATTGCGGTGCGCGCTGCGCGTAACGCCGGTCAGGTTATCGTCAAGGGTTTTGCCAATCCGGACAATCTGGAAACTCGTCAAAAAGGCCAGAATGATTTCGTTACCAATGTCGATCTTGACGCGGAAAACGCCGTAATAAACACCATTCGCAAGTCCTACCCCGAACACACCATTATTGGTGAGGAGTGCGGCGAGCTGACTGGCAGCAATCCCGACTACCAGTGGATTATCGACCCCCTTGATGGCACCACCAACTTCGTAAAGGGCATTCCCCATTTCGCCGTGTCCATCGCCCTGCGGGTGAAAGGCCGCACCGAGCAGGCCGTGATTTACGATCCCATTCGTGACGAACTGTTCACCGCCAGCCGCGGCGCCGGCGCCCAGCTTAACGGCTACCGCATTCGTACCGGCAAGGCCAAGGATCTGACCAACACCGTGCTGGCCACCGGCTTTCCGTTCAAGCAAAAGCATCAGGCCGAGGCCTATCTGGCCATGTTCCAGGGCCTGTTCGTGCAGTGCGCCGACATTCGCCGCGCCGGTGCCGCCAGCCTGGATCTGGCCTATGTGGCCGCCGGTCGGGTAGACGGTTACTGGGAGCTGGGCCTGAAGCCCTGGGACACCGCCGCCGGCAGCCTGATCGCCCGCGAAGCCGGTGCCATCGTGACCGACTTTGTGGGTGGCCACAATTTTGACCGCAGCGGCAACGTGGTCTGTGCCAACCCCAAGGTGCTCAAGGTGATGCTGTCCACCATTCGCGAGCACCTGCCCGAGTCACTGGCCAACTAAGGCCGACCAACAGCAAGCCTTCAAAGCCCCGCCAACGTGCGGGGCTTTTTTGTGCCTGTGAAATGTGAGACGTGGACGTGAGACGTGAGACGTGAGACGTGAGACGTGAGACGTGAGACGTGAGACGTGAGACGTGAGACGTGAGACGTGAGACGTGAGACGTGAGACGTGAGACGTGAGACGTGAGACGTGTCCATTATGGGCCGCCCAGTACACCGGGGAGCAACCACCTTCACCATAAATATGGTGAGTTAACGTCGTTTATCACCGTCTGAAAACCACCCAGCTTCACTGCCTGCTGTTCCAGGCTAACGCCGATCCAGTAAACAAACAGGCTATCTTCACTCTGCCTCCTCCCCCCTTACGTTTTTCCTCCAAGGTCCTCCATCTTCCACGCAATAAAAAAGCCCGCCGGGAACACCGGCGGGCTTTTTAATCGGCGTGAAACGGGCTTAGCCGTTCAGGCGCTTGTCGTTGCGGCGCGGGCGAAACTTGCCGCCGCGGTCACCGCCACGATCGTCCTTCTGGCGGAACTGGCGACGGGGCAGCGGGCCACCCTCGTACTTGGCCAGGTTCAGCGGACGCTGACAGACGCGCACCTTCTGCAGGATCTGCTGCAGCTCGGTGGGAATGCCTTCGGGCAGATCCACGGTGGAAAAGTCGTCGTGGATCTGGATCTGGCCGATGTAACGGGACTCCAGATCCGCCTCGTTGGCAATGGCGCCCACCAAGTGACCCGGTTTGACACCGTGCACTCGACCCACGTCAACGCGGAAGGTTTCCATGGTCACACCGGATACGTCATCCTTACCGCCGCGACGAGGACGCTCGCCCCGCTCGGGACGGTCACCACGGGCACGAGGCTCACGGGCTTCACGCACGTCCGGACGACGAGCAGCCATGGGCTTGTCTTCCACGAACAGCGGGCGATCGCCTTGCAGCAGACGGGCCAGGCCGGCGGCCAGGGCGGCGGTGTCCATGCCATCGGCCTGCAGCTCGCTCACCATTTCCACAAAGGGCGCTAGGGCCTTTTCGTCGGCGTCCACGCTGGTGCGAATACGAGCCTTGAAGCGCTCGGCGCGGATCTTGTTGATATCGTCGGCGGTCGGCATGCTCATCTCTTCGATGGGCTGACGAGTGTGGCGCTCCAGGTTGTACAGGCTGCGCTTTTCACGGCCGGTCACAAACAGAATGGCGTCGCCTTCACGGCCGGCACGACCAGTACGGCCAATGCGGTGCACGTAAGACTCGTTGTCGTGGGGCATGTCGTAGTTGATAACGTGGCTGATGCGCTCCACGTCCAGACCACGGGCAACCACGTCGGTGGCAACCAGAATGTTCAGGCGACCGTTCTTCAGGCGATCCACCACTTTTTCACGCAGCTTCTGGGGAATATCACCATGCAGGGCCTCACAGGCGTGGCCTTCACGGCTCATCAGCTCGGCCACGTCTTCGGCGTCTTTACGGGTACGCACAAACACCAGGCAGGCGTCCATGTCTTCGGTTTCCACCAGACGGCACAGGGCTTCCTGCTTGGGCATGCCACGCACAAACCAGTAACGCTGGCGAATGCTGGCGTTGGTACGGGTCTTGTTGGCGATGCGCACTTCCTGCGGATCTTTCAGGTACTTCTGGGCCACGCGCTGAATGGCCGGCGGCATGGTGGCAGAGAACAGGGCGATCTGACGGCTGTCCGGGGTGTGCTCCAGAATCCACTCCACGTCGTCGATAAAGCCCATGCGCAGCATTTCGTCGGCTTCGTCCAGTACCAGGGCCTGCAGGTTGTCGAGCTTGAGGGTGCCACGGCGCATGTGGTCCATCACTCGGCCGGGGGTACCCACCACAATGTCGACGCCACGGCGCAGGGCGCGGATCTGGCTGTCGTAGGCCTGGCCACCATAGATGGAGACAATGCGAATGTCTTTCTGGTATTTGGCGTAGTTTTCAAAGGACTCGGCCACCTGAATGGCCAGCTCCCGGGTCGGGGCCAGTACCAGCACCTGCGGGTAGGCGTTGCCACCGCTGATGCGGCTCAGCATCGGCAGGGCAAAGGCGGCGGTCTTGCCGGTACCGGTCTGGGCCAGGCCCAGCACGTCGCGCCCGGTCAGCAGAGTCGGAATGGCGGCGGCCTGAATGGCAGAAGGCTGCTCGTAACCCATGTCGGTCAGAGCTTGAAGAACGGCAGGCGCCAGGCCGAGATCGGCAAAACCGGGTACTACAGAGGTATTTGTCATTTAACAGTTCCGAATAAATAAAATGTCGGCGGACTGATACAGTAAAAGGCCGAGGACAGCCCTACTCACACTGGGTGAGGGCTTTCCTTCACACGAAAGGTGTCACACATGAATACACAAGGCTAATCTGGCCGTTTTTGTCTCAACACCGCCATGGTCAACCGGCTGGTACACACCAGGCGGTCACGCTCGTCATGGATGTCGATCTGCCAGACTTGTGTCGTCGCGCCCAAATGGAGGGGACGTGCGGTTCCTGTTACCAGGCCGCTTCGTTTGGCGCGGACGTGATTTGCGTTAACTTCCTGCCCAACGCAATAAAAACCCGCTTCAACGCACATATTGGCAGCTACTGAACCCAGGGTCTCGGCAAACGCGACACTCGCGCCGCCATGTAACATGCCAAGAGGCTGGTGAGTACGATGGTCTACCGGCATGGTACCGCGTAGATAATCGTGACCCACTTCACAAAAGGTCATGCCCAACTGGGCTGCGAGCGTATTCTCTGACAGTTGATTCAAACTGTCCAGCGTAAATTCACGTTGCCACATAAAAGAACCCTGGTGAGGGGTAGTACTTGGGGGCTAAGACGTAAGGCGAGAGGGGAAAACATGAGGGGTGAGGTGAACGGGCATGGGCCCTTCACCCTTTCCCTTCACTCCTCGCCGCGTCTTTATCGTCGGCCTTTTATTTTGCCCACGATAAACAGCAGCAACACGGCGCCCACCACCGACATCACCAGCGAGCCGATAATACCGGTGGCCGCCAGCCCCAACAACCGAAATACCAGGCCGCCGAGAAAGCCGCCCACCAGGCCCACCGCGATATTACCCAGCAGGCCAAAGCCTTGCCCCTTCATCAGGTTGCCGGCAATCCAGCCGGCCAGGCCACCGATGATTAATCCCCAGAGTAATCCCATACACGCTCCTTATCCTGTGATGAGGAGTGAGGGGTAAGGTGTGAGGTGTACCCCTCACCTCTCCCCTCTGTCCTCTGTCCTCTGTCCTCTGTCCTCTGTCCTCTGTCCTCTGTCCTCACACATCCAGCCTCAGGCCAACAAGCTTAGCAAGGCCTGCACCGGATGGCGAAGGCCCTCACCTTCAATGCGCTTGACCTGGCTGCGGCAGGAAAAGCCGGTGGCGAGACAGCGCTCTTTGGGCAGTTTGCTCAGGGGCTCGGCCCAGCTCATGGTGAACAGGGTGCGCGAGCCCTCGGCGTGCTCCCGCTCGTGGCCATAGGTGCCGGCCATGCCGCAACAGCCCACAGGCACGGCTTCCAGCTTGGCGCCCAGGTGGGTGAAAATACGGCTCCAGTCCTGATGGGTGGTGGGCTTGGCGGTTTTCTCGGTGCAGTGGGCAAACAGGTGCCAGGGCTCACCGGTCGTTTCTCGGGCCGGGATCCGCTCCAGCACGGTCAGCAGCCATTCCTGGGGCAACAAGACGTCAAAGTCGCCCCGGGCCGGGCCCAGTACCTTGGCGTATTCATCCCGGTAGCAAAGCACCAGTGACGGATCTACCCCCACCATGGGAATATTGAGCCGGGCCAGTCGATTGAGGAACTGGGCGCTGTCGGCGGCCATGGCGGCAAAACGGCGCAAAAAACCCTTTACGTGGGCCGGCTTGCCGTTGGGCTTGAACGGCAGCACCACAGGGTTAAAGCCCAGTGCCGTGGCCAGGCGCACCAGATCGTGCACCACGCCGGCGTCGTAGAAGGAGGTAAAGGGATCCTGCACCACCAGCAAGGTTTTCGCGCGCTCCTCGTCGCTCATGGCCTGCAGCTGTTCCAGATCGAACCGGGCCGCCGGCCCCTTGCCGAGGCGGGCCTTGAGCGATGGCTGGCTCAGTTGCGGCATGTCCACCATGCCAAGCAATGAGGACGTTCCACCCTGCAGCCACTTGTGGTTCATGATGGGGTTGAACAGGCCCGGGGCCTTGGCCATCCAGGGGGTATAGCTTTCCACCCAGGACACCAGATAGTCCCGAGGCGGACGCTGGTAGCGCTGATAATACAGCTGCAGAAAACGGGCGCGGAAGGTAGGCACATCCACCTTGATCGGACACTGGCTGGAGCAGGCCTTGCACGCCAGGCAGCCGTCCATGGCCTCTTTCACTTCATGGGAGAAGTCGTATTCGCCCCGGCGCTTGTCCAGGGTGTTTTTCACTCTGAGCACCATGTCCTTGACGCTGGTGCCGCGGCTTTGCACCGCGGCCTCCCCGGCCATGGGGTCAAAGCCCTGGGACGAGAGCTGGCGCAGCCATTCCCGCACCAGGCCGGCCCGGCCCTTGGGCGAGTGCCGGCGGTCGGCGGAGAGCTTCATCGACGGACACATGGGCGAGCGCACATCAAAATCAAAGCACAGGCCGTTGCCATTGCAATCCATGGCCTGGGTAAAACCGTCGCGCACGTGCACCGGAATCTGCCGGTCGAAATAGCCGCGCTTGGTGGCGTCCACCGACACCAGCTGCTCCAGGCTGTCCAGCGGCGTGCAGATTTTGCCCGGGTTCAGCCGGTTAAAGGGATCAAAGGCCGACTTGATACGGCGCAGCTCGGTAAACAGCACCTCGCCAAAAAAGGTGGGGCTGTATTCGGAGCGAAAGCCTTTGCCGTGTTCACCCCACATCAGGCCGCCGTATTTGGCGGTAAGGGCGTTCACCTTATCGGAAATGCGCCGCAACATCACTTCCTGCTCCGGATCGGTCATGTCCAGGGCCGGGCGAACGTGCAGCACGCCGGCGTCCACATGGCCGAACATGCCGTATTGCAGGCCGTGATCGTCGAGCAACTGGCGGAATTCCATGATGTAGTCGGCCAGGTGCTCCGGGGGCACGGCAGTGTCTTCCACAAAGGCCACCGGCTTTTTGCGGCCCTTGGCATTACCGAGCAGGCCCACCGCCTTTTTGCGCATCCCATAGATGCGGTTGATGGACGCCAGATCGTTGCACACCTGATAGCCGATAACGCCGGCCTCGCCGCGCTCGATCAGGCCATCGAGGCGGGCGCAGAGGGCGTCGACTTTTTCACGCTGGGCGGCTTCGTCCTGATCGGCGTATTCCACCATGTTAAGGCCGTCCATCACACGGCCCGGCACGTCCTGAATGAGATCGCTCACCGAGTGCCAGACAATGTCTTCCCGGGCCAGGTTGAGCACCTTTGAGTCCACGGTTTCCACCGACAGCGCCTTGGCTTCCACCATCAGCGGGGCATTACGCAAGGCCGACTCAAAACTGTCGTACTTGACGTTGACCAAGGTACGGAAATTGGGAATGGGGGTCAGATCCAGCCAGGCCTCGGTAATGAAGGCCAGGGAGCCTTCCGAGCCGCACAGAATGCGGGTCAGATCCAGGGTGTGGCTGGCCTGGTCGTAAACATGGCGCAGATCGTAACCGGTCAGAAAGCGGTTCAGTTTGGGAAAGCGCCGCTCAATTTCATCGGCATGGCCGGTGACACTGTGATACACGCAGCGGTACAACTCCCCTTCCCGGCTGTCTTCCTCCAGCTTTTTATTCAAGTCCTCGCCGGATACCGGCCCGGTTTCGATAAGGGTGCCGTCCACCAGCACGGCGGTCACCCCCAATACGTGATCCGAGGTTTTGCCATACACCAGTGAGCCCTGGCCGGAGGCGTCGGTATTGATCATGCCGCCCACGGTGGCACGGTTGCTGGTGGACAGATCCGGCGAGAAGAACAAATCGTGGGGCGCCACCAGCTGGTTGAGCCGATCCTTGACCATGCCGGTCTGAATGCGCACCCGGCGGCCATCGGCATCCAGGGTCAGCAGCTGGGTCATGTGGCGAGACAGGTCTACCACGATATTGTCGTTCAGGGACTGGCCGTTGGTGCCGGTGCCGCCGCCCCGAGGGGAGAAGCGTATGTCCTTGTAGGCGTCCTTGGCGGCCAGAGTCAGCATTACCACCAAATCCTGGGATGAGCGCGGAAACACCACCGCCTGGGGCAGGCACTGATACACGCTGTTGTCGGTGGCCACCGCCAGCCGACTGGCGTAGCTGCGCTCGATGTCGCCGCGAAAGCCGCTGTCGGCCAGGGCCTCTAGAAATGAATGGTAGATGGGGGTTGTCTGCTGTTGCAGCGCTAACCTTGGGATCATGACCTGCGTCCCCTTTGTCCTTGTCGGTATTGCCCAGAGTGGCGGCCATTATACACCGGTGCCGAATTTGAGCGAGGGCCAAAGGACGTCTGGACTGCTCTTTTGGCTATGTTCGCTCCCCTTCGCCGGTGATCAGGTGATTAAGAAATAGCGCAAAAAGAGCTCCTTGCGAGTCTGCACCCAGTTTGGCATAGAGGTGCTTGCGGTGATTTCTGACCGTGCCCGCGCCTATGCCCAGGCTGGCGGCAACGGCCTCGTTGTCTAAACCCTGCACCAGCAGGGCGGCCACCTGCGCTTCGCGCCGGGTCAGCCGTCCCCGGCCAAAACTGGCCAGGGCCGCCTTTACCAGGGTGTCCACTCGGGCCGGAGCCGGCGGCGACTGCGCCAGCGGGCCGGCCCCCGCCGGCCAGTGCCGATGACACAGTGCCCGCACCAGCGCCAGGTGATTTCGCAACGCCCCCTGCTCCGCCGGGGTAAAGGGCCTGGCCTGCAAGCGACCAAAAAAGATCATCAGCCACTGATTGCCGGGCAGGCGGAATACCAGCCCCAGCTCTTCCTGCCAGCCGGTGTCCTGATAAAAGGCCGCCGAATAATCGGGCGACATGCCCTGGTCCCGGGCCAGGGTGCGCAGGGAATAGACCCCGTCCTTCAGGCCATGGCTCAGCGCCCGGCAAAACGGATCCTGCGCATACAGGCCGTTGAGGTAACGCTGAAACAGCAGCTCGCGCCTGTGGCGCAGGTTATCAAACAGGTACACCGCCGGGCCGCCGTTGCGGTAGCTCACCATCAGCAGGCAGTCACAGTCGATACGGGCCTGCAGCAGCCGGGCCAGACAGCGGGGAAAGCTGGCGCTGCCCAGGGCATTGATGGTCCGGGTCAGCAGGGTTTCATCCAGTTCGGTCATGGGGTGCCCCCGTTACAATCTCGCGCCGTCATTATCGCAAACTATCCTGAAAAGGACATATCGGGGCAAGGCGGTTCGAGTCAGTATCGGGCTTTTATCAACGGAGCCCTGCATGAGCCATTCCCTGTCCCTGCTGGACGACCTGCACCGGCGCGGGCTGATCGCCCAGTCTTCCGATGCCGCCGCCCTGGCGGCCCATCTTGAGCAAGGCTCGCGCACCCTGTATTGCGGCTTTGATCCCACCGCCGGCAGCCTGCACATCGGCCATCTGGTGCCCCTGCTGATGCTGCGCCGGTTCAGCCTGGCCGGGCACAGGGTGGTGGCCCTGGTGGGCGGTGCCACCGGCATGATTGGCGATCCCAGCTTCAAGGCCGGCGAGCGCAGCCTCAATGAGGCCGGCACCGTGCAAACCTGGAGCAATGAGCTGAGCGCCCAGATACGCCGGCTGCTGAACACAGGTCACGACGCCGTGAATGAAGCCAACGTGCGCCTGGTGAACAATGCCGAGTGGATGCATGGCATGGAGGTACTGCCCTTTCTGCGGGACATCGGCAAACACTTCTCGGTCAACGCCATGATCGCCCGGGAGTCGGTGCGCCAGCGCCTGGCCCGGCCCGAGCAGGGCATTTCCTTTACCGAGTTTTCCTACAGCCTGCTGCAGTCCTATGACTACGTCATGCTCAACCAGCAATACGACTGCACCCTGCAGATTGGCGGCAACGATCAGTGGGGCAACATCACCAGTGGCATCGATCTCACCCGCCGTCTCAACGGCCGGCAGGTGTTTGGCCTGACCCTGCCGCTGATCACCAAGGCGGACGGCACCAAGTTCGGCAAGACCGAAAGCGGCACCGTCTGGCTGGATGCGGCCAGAACCTCGCCCTACGCCTTTTACCAGTTCTGGCTGAATACCAGTGACGACGACGTATACCGCCTGCTGCGTTACTACAGCTTTATCGAGCTCGAAGACATCGCCGCCCTGGAAGCCAGTGACCGGCAACGGGCCGGCAAGCCCGAGGCCCAGCGGGTGCTGGCCCGGGAGCTGACCCGGCTGGTGCATGGCGAGCAGGCACTAGCGGCGGCGGAGCGCATCAGCCAGGCGCTGTTTTCCGGTGAGTTTAACGGGTTGAGTGTGGAGGAGTTTGCGCAGCTGGAGCAGGACGGCATTCCCATGACCCGCATTGAAGCCACGGCGGCTACTGAGCCCCCCTCGCTCAGCGGGCTGCTGAAACAGGCCGGCCTGGCCAGCTCGCTGCGCCAGGCAAGGGAGCTGATCGGCAGCGGTGCCATCGCGGTCAATGGCGCGCCGGTTAGCGCCGACACTCTCACCCTGCCGCGGTTACACCGGCGCTACCTGATCCTGCGCCGGGGCAAAAAGCAGTTCCACCTGCTGCGTTTTGAAGACGAACTCGTTCGGGACGGCGCTTAACGCCCGGGCTTTTTCCCGCCCGGCCTGGCGCCGGGTCGCGCTCCGGAACGGACCCCGGCCTTGCCGCCGGAGCGGGTACCAGGACGATCAGCCTTACCGCCGGTGCGGACGTTGGCCCGGCCGGCACCGGTCGGGCCTCGGCGTCCTTCCCGCCGACCGTCGTCGGCTGACCGGCCCCGGGCCGGGGCCTTGTCCCGAATACGCGGCCCCTGGCGAGCCGCCTTGGGCTGCTCAAGCACCGAGGCTTCCTCGGTTTTGCTCGAGCCCGCAATCATACGGTTAATCAACCCCAGCTCCTGCTCACTGACATAACGCCACTGGCCCGGCTTTAGCTCACCAAGGTGAATATTCATGATGCGCACCCGCTTCAGGCTGGTCACCCGATAGTCCAGGTATTCCGCCATGCGCCGTATCTGCCGGTTCAGCCCCTGGGTCAGAATGATATTGATGGTTCTGGGGCCGATTTTGCGCACCTTGCAGGGCTTGGTCACGGTATCGAGAATGGGTACGCCCGCCGACATTTTCGCGACAAAGTCATCGGTAATGGGCTTGTCCATGGACACGATATATTCTTTTTCGTGGGCATTGCCGGCGCGCAGTATCTTGTTGACGATATCGCCGTCGTTGGTCAGCAAAATCAACCCGCAGGACGGCTTGTCGAGCCGGCCGATGGGAAAGATGCGGGCATGGTAATTAACCGCATCCACTATGTTTTCGGGAATGGCACGGTCGGTGGTGCAGGTAATGCCAATGGGTTTGTTATAGACCAGATACACGGCCTTGGGTTTGGCACGCAACGGCTTGCCGCGCACGGTGACCTGATCGGCATCACTGACCCGCACGCCCATGCCGGCCACCTCGCCGTTCACCCTGACCAGACCCTGTTCAATCAGCCGGTCGGCTTCCCGGCGGGAACAGATGCCGGTTTCACTGATGAATTTATTCAGGCGGGTATCGCCGTTGTCTGCGGTCATGGGCTCAGGCTCCCTTTCGGTGGTCATGTCATAACAGCCGGGCAAAGGCTGTTTACAAGCAGGCCTGGCCAAAGCGCGCCAGTGTAAGGCCCCGCCCCTCACCCCGCAAGGGCTGGCATTGTTGAAAGACTCGTCACGCGAAGCAACAGCGCGGTTGCACTCCACCGACACGCTTCGTTAAAGGTCACTCATAAAAAACCTGCTGCGAACATATTCAATGTTCGGTCAGGATTTTTTACTTCGTCACGGCGAGCAAGCTCGCCCCATGGACGCTCGGCACATGCCTTCCATGGCAAGTGACGGTCGGTTCCGGCAATCCCCGCTATTGCTTCATTGCTTCATTGCTTCATTGCTTCATTGCTTCATTGCTTCGTGAAATTTTGGCGCTGTCTGACAGTATCTCGACAAACAACTCTGTGTCTGGCCCAGGAGGGCAAAGCGTGTCTGCTTCGCCGTGGGCTTGGTCCAACGAGGGTGCTCGGGCTAACAGACAAGGTGTTAAAGCCAGCGCCGCACCCGCGCGCAATAGTCGGTATAGGCTTGCCCAAAGCGCAGGGCCAGGGCCTGTTCCTCGGCGCGTATCTGCACTCGGTTCATGTAGCGCACAAACAATACCGGCCCGAGCAGGGCCGGCCAGCTTTGCAGCCAGAGGGTAAAAGCCAGCAACAGCAGCAGATCGCCGAGGTAAATGGGGTTGCGCGAGCGGGCAAATACCCCTGTGGTCACCAGTCGGCACGAACGCTCGGGTTCAAAGGGCAACAGGGTAGTGCCGGCCCGCCACAGGGATATCGCCGCCAGCATCATCAGCATCAGCCCCGCCGTTAACGGCAGCCACGCCAGCCAGACCGGCCAGCCTGCCGACAGCGCCGGCAGCCATTCGGTCACCAGCCACATCAGGCCCGCCACCAGCGCCGCCACTCCCGGCGGCGGCAGCCACAACAGCCTTGGCCTCACGAACTGCGCACCGTCGCCGGCCCGGCGGTCGGCCTGCCATGCAGGTGCCGCCGGGTAATGCGCAGTGCTTCATACAGGTCCGGATAGACCTGAATACCGTCTTCGCCCACGCGAATGCCCGCCTGGTGCAGCCAGTGGGTCATCTGCCCCCGCCGCCCGGCCATCACCATGTGAATCCCCCGGCGCCTAAGCTCCTTGTGCAGCTCCCCCACCACACTCATCACGCTGATGTCCTGATGGGTAAAGCAGGACACGGCATCGATGATCAGGCACTCGGGCTGGGCCTGCTCGTCGCTCAGCAGGGTCAGCACCCGACGCTTGAAATAGGAGGCGTTAAAGTAGGTCAGCGGCGAGTTGAAGCGATAGATGAGCACACCGGTGATGGCCTTGACCTCTTCATTGCGTCCCAGGGTGTGCACCACCCCTTCCTCGTTCATGCCCATCAGCTGATCCGTCGGCCGCATCACATTGCGCAGAAACTGGAACAGGCCCAGCAGCACCGCCAGGGTAATACCCGGAATGACCCCCATGAACAGCACGCTGACAAAGGTGATCCAGGCCAGCCAGAAGGCGGCGTTGTCGGACTTGCGCAGGCCCCACTGGCCGCGCAGGTTGATCAGCGACCAGGACGCCATTACCAGCACCACTCCCAGCGCCGCGGTGGGAATGTATTGCAACGGCGCGGTCAGGAAAAAAGTGACCAGGGCGATAAGGCCGGCGGCCACCACCGACACCATCTGGCTCTTGCCGCCATTGGCGTCGTTGACCGCGGTGCGAGAGTCGGCGCCGCTGATGGCAAACCCCTGTGAAAAGGCCGAGGCCAGGTTGGCTACTCCCAGGGCGCGAAACTCCCGATCGGCGTCAATGTCGTAACCGTTGCGGGCGGCGAAGCTGCGGGCGGTCAGCATCATGGACACAAAGCTCACCATGGCCAGGTTAAGCGCCGGCATCACCAGATCCCGCATCAACCCGGGGGGAAACTCCGGCAGCTGGAACTCGGGTATGCCTCCCATCAGGGTGCCCACCACCGCCACTCCGGCCCGGTCGGGGCCCCACAGCCACAACAGGGCGGCGGCCGCCGTCAGCGCCAGCAGGCTGCTGGGCCAGAGCGGACGAAACCGCCGGCACAGCAACATGATCACCAGGGTCAGGGCACTGACCCCCAAAGTGGGCCAATGCACCAGGGTCAGGTAGTCGGGGGTAGCGGCGAGGCGCTCGATCAGCTGGGATTCATCAAAGGTGAAACCAAAAATTCGCGACAGCTGCCCCACCATAATGGTGATGGCGACCCCGTTGAGCAGGCCCAGCAGAATGGGCCGGGACAGAAAGTCCGCCAGCACTCCAAGGCGAAAGTAACTGGCTACCAGGCACCACAACCCGGTCATGGCGGTCATGGTCATCACCAGTTGCCAGTGGCGGGTGGCGTCACCGGCGGCCAGGGGCGTGACCACGGCGGCAATCACAGCGCAGGTGGCCGCATCGGGCCCCACAATCAGCTGGCGCGAGGTGCCAAACACGGCATAGGCGATCATCGGCAGTATGCAGGAATACAGGCCCACCACGGCACTGACCCCGGCCAGCTCGGCATAGGCAATGGCCACCGGCAGCGCCACCGCCGCCACCGACAGACCGGCGCGTACATCCGCCGGCAGCCAGTCGCGCCGGTAGTTCAGCAATGCCACCAGACCGGGCATCCAGCGCCCCAGGGTAAAAAAATCCCTCATGCAGTTACATCTTCCTTTGCACCGGCCCGCGCCTTCGTTACCTGACGTCGGCACGCAGGCTCATTCATCCTGAATCCGGCGGCGAACGCCGCCATGACCACAGCATATAACGAGGCCCGCCGACGGAAAAGCCACTCTCGCCGGCAAAAATGCGAGGGCCGGGCTCTTTTGCCGCATTTGCAGACTGCGTCTCGCCCGGTTCACTTTGCTCTCTGCCGGCTTTGTGCTTCAATTAAAGGCTATATACTCATTCGAGCCCAACTCATTATGAGGCAAGCGGCATGACCATTCGTATTTTGATCTGCGACGACTCCGCCGTTGCCCGCCGGCAGATAGCCCGCGCCCTGCCCTCGCCCCTGACCACCCGGCTGGAGTTTGCCAGCCATGGTAAGGAGGCGCTGGCATTGCTGCGCCAGACCCGCTTTGACCTGCTGCTGCTTGACCTCAATATGCCCGGGCTCGACGGTTATGAGGTGTTGAAGGCCCTGCGCCGCGAGCAGCTCGAGGTGATGACCCTGGTGGTGTCGGCCGACATTCAGCCCGAAGCCTGCCGCCGCGTGCAGGCGCTCGGCGCCATGGGCTTTCTGGCCAAACCCGTCAACCGCAACGCACTCACCGACTTGCTGCGTCGCTACGGCCTTTACGCACCGCAACAGGACGGCAACGCCCTTCATACACCGTCCCCACAGGAGTCCCTGGCACTCACCGACTATCTGCAGGAAGTGGCCAATATCGCCATGGGACGGGCCACGGCTCTGCTGGCCCGGTTACTCAATACCTTTATTCCACAGCCGGTGCCTCTGGTTGCGCCCATTGCCCGCGCCGAGCTCAGCCTGGCCATTTCCACCGCTACCGATGAAGGGTTTTCGGCGGTGTGCCAGGGCTTTGTGGGGGCCGGTCTGGCCGGCGAGGCGCTGTTGCTGTTTTCCGACAGCAGCCTGGAGGAGATGGCGCGACTGCTGCATTATTCGCCGTCTGACACCACGGCACCGGATGTGGAGATCCTGATGGATGTCTCCAGCATATTGTTCGGCGCCTTTCTCAAGGGGCTGGGAGATCAGTTTGATGTGCGTCTGGGACTGGCCCAACCCAAGGTACTCGGTCGGCACCTGCCCGTGAGCACCCTGCTGGAATACCATGGCAATCATCACCACCAGCAACAGCTGCTGTGCATCGAAATTCCCTATGCCCTTGAGCAACAGCATATTTATTGCAACCTCCTGGTGCTGCTGACCGAAGCGTCGATCCGCAGCCTGGAGCAAAAACTCAGTTACCTGACGGAGTAATGCCATGCCCCAGCATGAACACGGCCCACAAGATTTTCACTGGATGATGGACATGCTGGAGTCGGTCGACCTCGGTCTGGTGGTGCTGGATCTCGAGTTTCGCATCGAACTGTGGAACGGGTTTATGGAAAACCACAGCGGTCTCGGTGCCGGCCAGGCACTGGGGAAAAGCCTGTTCCAGCTGTTTCCGGAGCTGCCCGAACAATGGCTGAGACGCAAGGTGGATACCGTGGTCACCCTGAATACGCGCGCCTTTACCTGCTGGGAACAGCGGCCCAGGCTGTTTCGCTTTCACAGCACCAGGCCCGTTACCGGCACCCATGAGTACATGTTTCAGAACCTGACCTTACACCCGCTGGCGGATGCAGACGGCCAGATTCGGCGCGTATGCCTGATGATTCACGATGTTACCGACGTGGCCGCCGGCAAGCTGGCGCTGGAGCAGGCTAACGAGCGCCTGGCCCATCTCAGCATGACGGATCCGCTGACCGGCCTGCTCAACCGGGGCAGCTGGGAAGGCCTGCTGCACGCCGAATATTCCCGCTATCGGCGCTACCGCCATGCCTGCAGCCTGGTGATGGTGGACATCGACAATTTCAAGCTGCTCAACGATACCCATGGCCACCTGCCCGGAGACGACGTGCTGCGTCACCTGAGCGGGCTTATTCGCCATACCCTGCGCGATGCCGATATGGCCGGACGCTACGGCGGAGAGGAATTTGGCATCATACTGCCTCATACCGACGTCGACGGTGCCGCGGTAATATGCGAGCGACTGCGCCGATCGGTAGACGAGGCCAGGGTCGGCACCCACGGCCTGCAGCTGGAATACACCATCAGCCTGGGCGTGGCTCAGCCGACCCCTTCGTTTGAAAGTGCCCTCGACTGGCTGCAACGAGCCGATGAGGCCTTGTACCGAGCCAAGGCGGAAGGCCGCAACCGGGTATGCTTCGACCAACCCACAGCCCGGATCAGTTAAGAATGTCTTCCAGAATATAACGCACGTTTTCGGTTGCCAGATCCACCAGTACCGCCTTGTTGTCGACCCGACGCCATTCGTAGCCCTCGTAATAGGGCAAGCGCTCCCTCAGCCTGGGATCAAACCGCTTGGCAATGCCCGGTGGCAACGGCTTGCCTCGGCGCAGGTTCTTGGCAATGCCCGGTGGCAGGCTGCGCCGGTCGTCGTAATGCAGCCAGTCTCTGTGCTCACGAAACAGGCGCCGCAGCAACAGCTCGTCGATATGCAGCTCACGATCATGGTGCCGCTCCCGCTCATAACGATATTCGCGCCTGTCGCGATGATGCTCTCCTTCATCCTGCTGCCATTTTTGCTCCTTGAGCCGGCCGGGAGCCTGACCCGGCCCCTTGCCTTCGGGCGGCTGGGACTGGGCCGGCAATGCCAGCCCGGCCAATAACAGGGAGGCAATAAGGGAATGCTTGTTCATGGCGGGTCTCCTGCCGGTGAATATGCCATTAACCCTAGCGCCGGCCCGGCTGCCTGGCCATACCCGGCCATACCGACAGGGACGGATATTGTCGAATACGAGCACAAAAAAGCCCCGAAACGGGGCTTTGGCGTTATTGTTTGGCTGACCGGGCTCAGGCCAGTTCGATCACGTCGAAATCAACCTTGGTGTCCACGTCGGCGTCGTAATCCACGCCGTCCAGGCCAAAGCCGAACAGACGCAGGAATTCTTCCTTGTAGCCCTGATAGTCGGTGAGCTGATAGATGTTGTCGTCCTGCACCTGTTTCCAGATCTCGCGGCAGGCGTTCTGTACTTCATCGCGCAGCTCCCAGTCGTCCAGGCGCAGGCGGTTCTGCTCGTCCACCGGGGCCGGCTGGCCGCTGTAGAGGCGGTCATGGAACAGGCGCTGAATTTGCTCGATGCAGCCCTCGTGAATACCCTGCTCCTTCATCACCTTGAAGGCCATGGAGATATACAGCGGCATCACCGGAATGGCGGCAGAGGCCTGGGTCACTACCGACTTCAGCACCGCCACATGGGCGTCACCGCCGCGCGCTTTCAGCTTGCTGTCGATGGCGTGGGCGGCGCGGTCCAGATCTTCCTTGGCCTTGCCCAGAGTACCGTGCCAGTAGATGGGCCAGGTGAGATCGGTGCCAATGTAGGAATAGGCCACGGACTTGGCACCCTCGGCCAGCACGCCGGCGTCTTCCAGGGCGTTCATCCACAGTTCCCAGTCCTGGCCACCCATGACCTGAATGGTGTCGGCAATTTCCTGCTCATTGGCAGGCTCAACCACGGCTTCCACCAGCACGTCCTTGTTGGTATCCAGGGCGGTAGACTTGTAGGGCTCGCCGATGGGCTTGAGCGCGGAGCGCACCACTTCGCCGCTGTCGGGCAGCTTGCGCACCGGCGAGGCCAGGGAGTACACCACCAGGTCGATGTCGCCCAGATCCTGCTTGATCAGCTCGATAACCTGCTCGCGGCATTCGTTGGAGAAGGCGTCGCCGTTGATGCTCTTGGCGTACAGGCCTTCTTCCTTGGCGGCCTTGTCAAAGGCGGCGGCGTTATACCAGCCGGCGGTACCCGGCTTTTTCTCGGTGCCCGGCTTTTCAAAGAACACGCCAATGGTGGCGGCGCCGCTGCCAAAGGCGGCATTGATGCGGGATGCCAGGCCGTAACCGGTGGATGCGCCGATCACCAGCACCTTTTTCGGCCCCTGCGCCAGGGTACCCTTGCCTTTGACGTAGGCGATCTGCTCACGTACATTCGCCTCACAGCCGACCGGATGGGTGGTGGTGCAGATAAAGCCACGAACCTTGGGTTTGATGATCATAGGAATGGTTGCCTCGGTTATTACAAACGATAGGGGGCTAAAGATACCTTATTCCGGGGCAAATGTGAGGCCCAAATTGCCCGCCTGCCGCCGGTATCAGGATGCAGCAGCAGGGTTACCTGCGCCGACACGCTTCGAGCCCGTCCATGGGACGCTCGTCAAATGCCATCCATGGCATTTGACGGTCGGCTCCGGCAATCCCTGCTGCTGCATCACCGCCCCCTCTGCGCCAGGGAGGGCGCAGCGGAGCCCCCATGGAAGGGTTAGGCGTGTCGGCGAAGTAGTCCCCTGTGACCGACGATGTTGCACGGCCTTGCAGACCAAACGGGCTTCCAGCTTTGGTGAGATAAATGTTTACGTTACGTCCCTATCAGCAGGAGGCGGTTGACCGTACCCTGGCCTATTTTCGCCGCCACAGCGAGCCGGGAGTGCTGGTGCTGCCCACCGGTGCCGGCAAGAGCCTGGTGATCGCCGAGCTGGCGCGCCTCGCCCGGGGCCGGGTGCTGGTGCTGGCTCATGTGCGCGAGCTGGTGGAGCAGAACCACGCCAAGTATCAGGCTTATGGCGTGGAAGCCGATATTTTCTCCGCCGGGCTCAAGCGCCGGGAAAGCAGCCGCCAGGTAGTGTTTGGCTCGGTACAGTCGGTGGCCCGCAACCTGGACGCCTTTAACGGCTTCAGCCTGGTGATCATTGACGAGTGCCACCGGGTCTCCGATGACGACAACAGCCAGTATGCCCAGGTTATCAATCATCTGCGTACCGGTAACCCGGCTCTCAAGGTGCTGGGACTCACCGCCACCCCCTACCGGCTGGGGCTGGGCTGGATTTACCGTAGCCATCACCACGGCATGGTGCGCAGCCGCACACCGCGTTTTTTTGAGCACTGCCTGTTTGAGCTGCCGCTGCGACTGATGATCAAGCAGGGTTACCTGTGTCCGCCGGAGCTGGTGGACGCCCCCGTGGTGCATTACGACTTTTCCCGGCTGTATGAGCAGGGGCTGTTTACCGAGCAGGCGCTGGAGCGGGAGCTGGCCCGCCAGCCCCGAGTCACCCCCCATGTGGTGGAGCAAATAAAGGACTATGCCGAACATCGCCAGGGGGTGATGGTCTTCGCCGCCACCGTGCGCCACGCCACCGAGGTGGCCGGCCTGCTGCCCGCCGAGCAGACCGCCTTGGTGACCGGCGACACGCCGGGGCCGGAGCGGGACGCCATTATTGCCCGGTTCAAGGCCCGGGAGCTTAAGTTCCTGGTCAACGTGGCGGTGCTCACCACCGGCTTCGATGCACCCCATGTGGATTTGATTGCCATTCTGCGCCCCACCCAGTCGGTGGCCCTGTACCAGCAAATCATCGGCCGAGGCCTGCGGCTCAGTCCGGGCAAGACCGATTGTTTGGTGCTGGACTATGCCGGCAACAACATGGACATTTTCGCCCCCGAAGTGGGCGAGCCCAGGCCCAATGCCGACACCACCCAGGTGCAGGTGCCCTGCCCCGCCTGCGGCTTTGCCAATATCTTCTGGGGCAAGACCGATGCCGAAGGCCGGCTGCTGGAACACTTTGGCCGCCGCTGCCAGGGATTTTTTGAAGACGATGACGGCGAACGGGAAGAATGTGGTTACCGCTTTCGCTTTAAAAGCTGCCCGCAGTGCCTGGCGGAGAATGACATCGCCGCCCGCCAATGCCATGACTGTGGTGAGGTGCTGGTGGATCCCGACAAGCAACTGAAGGATGCCCTGGCGCTGAAGGATGCGCTGGTGCTGCGTTGTGCCGGCCTCAGCCTGGACGCTGCCGCCGGCAAATACGGCCCGGCACTGAAAGTCACCTATCACGATGAAGACGGCACCGAGCTGCAGAAATGGTATGCTTTTGACGCAAAGGGCCCAGAGGGCCGTTTTTACCGGGAATTTGTGCGTCCACACTGGCCGGCGCCGGGCACCGAGCCCGACTTTGCCAGCCTGGAGCAGGTGCTGGCCGCCGGCTCGCGCTTTCGCCACCCTGACTTTGTGATTGCCCGGGCCAACAAACGGGGCTGGCAGATCAGGGAAACCATTTTTGATTATCGAGGCCGGTTTCGTACCGCCCATGCGTTATAGAGAAGCCATGAAACTGCTTTCCACCCTTGTTTCTGCCGTACTGGCCACCGCCTTTGTCACCTCGGTATCGGCCGCTACGCCCCCGGCGAATGGCCAGAGTGCCTGGATGCTGGCCGATGCCGCGACCGGCAACATAGAGCGGCGTCATCAGGAACAACAGCTGATGAAGCCCGCCTCCACCCAGAAGCTGGTCACCGTGCTGGCCGGCGCCCTGGCGCTGGGGCCGGACTGGCACTACACCACCACCCTGCGCTACCGGGGCGAGCTGCGACAGGGCCGGCTGGATGGCGATCTACTGATCGACTTTGCCGGCGATCCTTCCCTCACCCGCGAACAGCTGGCGGCACTGCTGCGCCAGAGCGGCATTCGCCACGTCAGCGGCCGGGTGCTGCTCAACCAGTACCGCTTTGCCGGTTATGATCGGGGCAATGGCTGGTCCTGGAACGATCTGGGGGTATGCTACACGGCACCGGCGGCGGCGCTGATCCTGGATCGCAATTGCGTGCAGGGTGCGCTCTATGCCCGTTCTGGCCAGCCGGCCCGAGCCACGGTGCCGGCCCATCAGCCCGTCACCGTCAGCGCCGACGTGGCGGTGCTGAACAAGGCCGAGCGGGAGCAACGATTTTGTGCGCTGGAGCTTGACATGACGCCGCCCAATCAGTATCACCTCACCGGCTGTATCGGCCCACGCCAGGATCCCTGGCCGCTGCGCTTTGCCATTCAGGATGTCACCGCCTGGGGCAAGCGGCTCACCGGCTGGGCGCTGCAGCAGGCCGGCATCACGCTGTCCGGCCATATTGAGGGCAGCCGTGTCGACGCCGGTGACTGGGCCCCCCTCGGCCAGCATGACTCGCCGCCGCTGCGCGAGCTGGCCCGGCAAATCCTGGCGCACTCCGACAACCTCTACGCCGACAGCCTGCTGCGCACCCTGGGGGCACAGCACTTTAACCAGCCCGGCAGCTTTCGCAACGGCACCCAGGCGGTGCGCGAGATCCTTAAACAAGAAGCCGATATCGACCTGGGACCATCCTGGCTGGCCGACGGCTCCGGGCTCTCTGCCCATAACCTGCTGCGGGCAAAGGATCTGATGGCGGTGCTGCTGACCATGGCACAGGATCCGCGAGCGCAATGGCTGATGGCCGCACTGCCGGTGAGTGGCGAAAGTGGCACCCTGCGTTATCGCAAGAGCGTGCAGGGGCCCGCACTCAAAGGGCGAGTGATCGCCAAGACCGGTACCATTGCCCATGTGCAGAACCTGGCCGGCTTTATCGATACCGACAACGGGGAACGCAAGGCCTTTGTGCTGTTGCAAAACGGGCTGTCCATCAGCCCCGAGCAGTCCGCTGCCATGGCCGCCGGCGAGCTGGAATGGCCGGCCCGGCGCTTTGAACGGGACTGGCTGGAAGGGGTGACGCAACGTTCATCCATCGTTAAAACCAATCAAAACAACACACACTAACGATTTTCATCGGGGGCGTGCCCTGTCTATACTGGCGCCCGACTCACCGATTTAAGGAGAACAGCATGTTTGCAGTGATTTTTGGTCGTCCCGGTTGCCCCTTCTGCGTACGCGCCAAGGAGCTGGCGGACAAGCTCAGCACCGAACGGGAAGATTTCAAATACCGCTATGTGGACATTCACGCCGAAGGCATTTCCAAGGAAGACCTGGAAAAGACCGTGGGCAAGCCGGTACAGACGGTGCCGCAGATTTTCCTCGACCAGCAGCACATCGGCGGCTTCACCGACTTTGAAGCCCACGCCAAGGAGCACCTGGGCCTGTACCAGTAAGCGCTGTTCGGGCGGCCAGCCGGCCGCCCACGTGGAGCCTTTCACACCAAGCTTGCTGAAAAATCACCGTTTTCAGCATTTTTTTCGCTCAAAGCCCCCTTTTTCCTCTTTTCATTCGGTAGCCAAAGCTCCATCATGGGTCCCATTACCTGACGCCACTGTCCGCCAACCGAATCCAGATCGGCCCTTGCCGGGTTCGTCGCTGCCGGGCAACCGTATGATTCCGAGGCTGTAAACACCCATGTATTCAGTAGAAAAATCCCACAAGCTGGACAACGTCTGTTACGACATTCGTGGACCCGTTCACAAGGAAGCCCGCCGCCTTGAAGACGAAGGACACCGTATTCTCAAGCTGAACATCGGCAACCCGGCGCCGTTCGGCTTTGACGCACCGGAAGAGCTGCTCAAGGACGCCATTCTCAACATGCCCACCAGCCAGGGCTATTGCGACTCCAAGGGGCTGTTTTCGGCACGCAAGGCGGTCATGCAGTACTACCAGCAAAAGGGACTGCGCACCACGGATCTGGACGACATCTATATCGGTAACGGGGTGTCGGAGCTGATCGTGATGTCGATGCAGGCGCTGCTCAACAACGGCGACGAAATTCTGGTGCCGTCCCCGGACTACCCGCTGTGGACCGCCGCCGTGACCCTCTCCGGCGGCAAGGCGGTGCACTACACCTGTGACGAACAGGCCGACTGGTACCCGGATCTGGACGACATCAAATCCAAAATCAGCCCGCGTACCAAGGGCATCGTGCTGATCAACCCCAACAACCCCACCGGCGCCGTCTACGGCAGCGAGTTTTTGCTGGAAGTGATCGAGATCGCCCGCCAGAACAAGCTCATTATTTTTGCCGACGAAATCTACGACAAGATTCTCTACGACGACGTGGCCCACCATTCGGTGTGTACCCTGTGCGACGACGTGCTGGTGGCCACCTTTAACGGCCTGTCCAAAAGCTACCGCGCCGCCGGCTTTCGCCAGGGCTGGATGATGCTGAGCGGGCCCAAGCACCTGGCCCGGGATTATATCGAAGGGCTGGAGATGCTCTCCTCCATGCGGCTGTGCGCCAACGTGCCCATGCAGCACTGCATTCAGGCGGCGCTCGGCGGCTACCAGAGCATTAACGAGCTGGTACTGCCCGGTGGCCGGCTGCGCCGCCAGCGCGACCGTGCCTGGGAGTTGCTCAACGAGATTCCCGGGATCAGCTGCGTCAAGCCCAAGGGCGCCATCTACATGTTCCCCCGGCTGGATCCCAAGGTGTATGACATTCGCGACGATCAGAAGATGGTCTACGATCTGCTGTTGCAGGAAAAAATGCTGATCGTGCAGGGCACCGGCTTTAACTGGCCCAAGCCGGACCATTTCCGCCTGGTGACCCTCCCCAGAGTCGACGACATCGAAGACGCCATCGGCCGCATTGCCCGCTTCCTTAAGCATTACAAGCAGTAAAGTGACGGTGAGAAGTAAGGGTTGAGGAGTAAGGCGGCCGTTCTCCTTACGCCTCTCCCCTCACTCCTCACCCGCTGTTACAGCAGCGGGCTGAGCAGGTAAAACAGGTTTTCCAGCAGCCGCTTGCGCAGCGGCCGCTGGCGCCACTCCAGCCACGACAGCGGCCGAGCGTCCGCCAGGTAGCGGTCGGCCAGCTGCAACAGCTCGCCCATGGCCTGGCCGTCATCCACCAGCAGGGTCATCTCAAAGTTCAGCCAAAAACTGCGCCGGTCCAGGTTCACCGTGCCCACCAGGCCAAACTGGTGATCCACCAGGACGCACTTGGTGTGCAGCAGGCCGGCGGAGTACAGGTGAATTTCTACGCCGGCGTGCAGCAATTCGTCAAAGAAGGCGTTGCAGGCGTGATTGACCATGCGCGAGTCGTTCTTCTCCGGCAGCAGCAGCTGCACCTCCACGCCCCGGTCGGCGGCGGAGCACAGTGCCGCCACCAGGGGATCGTCGGGCACGAAGTAGGGAGTGACCAGCACCAGCCGCCGCCGAGCCTGATACACGGCACTGAGCAGGCTCTGGCTGATGGCATCGCCGCCCATAAAGGGCCCCGAGGGCAACAGCTGCAGCCTCAGCTGGTTGTCCAGGCAACAGATGGGGTGGTATTCCAGCTGCTCCAGCAGCCGCTCGCCGGTTTCCATTTCCCAGTCCCACACGAACAGCGACCAGATAATGGGCACGATGGGGCCGCGAATGCGCAGCATGATGTCGACCCACTGGCCCACGCCGGCGTCCTGCTTGAAGCAGGCGGGATCCACCAGATTCATCGAGCCAGTATAGGCAACGTCGTCGTCGATCACCACCAGCTTGCGGTGCATGCGCAGATCCTGTCGTTCAAACAGCACGCGAAAGGCGCCCACCGGCAGTACTTCCACCACCTTGACCCCGGCCTCGCGCAGGCGGCCGGGCCAGCGACTGCGAAAGAAGTCGGCACTGCCCACCGAGTCCAGCAGCAGCCGGCAGTCCACACCGCGGCGCGCCGCCGCCATCAGCGCATGGGCCACCTCGTCGGCCATGCCGCCCTGGTGCCAGATATAGAACTCCAGATAACAGGAGCTGCGTGCCCGCTCGATGTCCATGCGCAGTGAGCTCAGAATTTCCGTCGGTTGCTGCAGCAGGGTCATGCCATTGCCGCTCAGCATGGGCATGTTGAGCCGGGCCTTGACCAGCTCATAAATGGGTCGGACCTGATCGCTCACCTCAAACTGCTGACCGGGAAAGCGGTTGACCAGCACGTTGATCCAGTCCGCATGGGGCCGGTACATGGCCCGCGCCCGTTCGGCCCGCTTGCGCCCCAGTCGCACCTCGCCGAACAGTATGTAGGTGGCCACGCCCAAAATGGGAATGGCGTAGATCAGCGCCAGCCAGGCCAGGGACACTCCCACCGGCCGGCGCTTCATGATCACCCTGAAGGTTACCCCCACCACCAGGCTGGTATGGGTGGCAAACAGCAACCAGCCCAGCAGGGTATCGATGTAATCGTTCAAAAACGCCTTGCTCCTCTTTCCCCAGACGGGGCAGACTGTGCCCATGTCTTTTTGCATCATGGATACAGGACTATGAAAAGTATACTTTTTTTGATCCTGCTTGGGGTTAGCACCGCCCTGCCGGCACAAACCCTCAGCCTAACCGAGCAACAACTCAACCAGCACCTGGCCAGTCAGCTGGGGCGGGAGTTTCCCGTGACCCTGGGCAGCTGGCTGAAGGCCGCCGTGCGCCTGGCCGACCTGCAGGTTGAGCTGGGACGGCAACAGCCGGACAAGGCACGGGTCAGCGGGCGGGGCATCGTTACCCTGGATCAGGGGGAGCAACAACAGGACTGGGACATCAGCGGCGACTTCAGCGCCCGCCCCCGCTTTGACAGCAAGGAAGGCGCCCTTTATCTGGACGAATTTGAACTGCTGGGATATCGCCTGAACAACAGCGGCGCCGGCTCCCAGGGAGGGCTAGTGATGCCGCTGCTGCTGCAGAGCCTGGCGGATTACCTGTCGCGCTACCCGGTATACCGGCTGAGCGAGCAGGATCCGCTGCGACGCCAGTTGCAGGATCAAGTGCTGAGCCTGGAGATCAGTCCCGGCCGGCTGACCCTGCAGGGGCTGGACAGCCTGCCATAAAGGCCGGCACCTGTGCCGGTGCCAGGGGCGGCGCCACCAGCCGGCCCTGGATCAGGTGACAGCCATGTTCCTGCAGAAAGGCGAGCTGCTCCCGGTTTTCCACTCCGCAGGCCACGGCCTCAAGCCCCAGGGTGCCGGCCAGCAACAGCAGCGCACGGATCACCGCCCGCTCATAGTCTTCAAAGGCCTCCGCGAACAGCCGTCGATCCAGCTTGATGCCGTCCACCGGCAGTTGCTGCAGCAGCCGCAGGTTGAGCCGGCCGTCACCCAGGTTATCCAGATAGACACCCATGCCGGCCTGACGAAAGGCCGACAGCACCCGCAGCAGGGAGTCACTGCGGCGCATAATGAAGTCACTGCGCAGCTCCAGCTCAAAGTCCGCCGGTTCGGCGCCGTGCTCGCGCAGAATATCGAGCAACCGCAAAATCCGCTGCTGCTCCAGCTCCGGCTCCAGTCCCCGCATGTTCAGGCTGATGCGGCCCTGCCAGCCCTGCCGTCGCCAGTCTTGCGACTGCCGGGCCGCCTCGCCGAATACCCACTCCGCCAGCCGCCCCAGCAGGCCGGCATTGCGTGCCGCAGGCAGAAAATCGTCCGGGGGGACCAGCCCCAGCACCGGATGGCGCCAGCGCAACAAGGCTTCGGCCCCTACTATGCGACCGGACTCCACATCCAGCCTCGGCTGATACTCCAGAAACAGCTGCCGCCGTGCCAGTGCCTCGTGAAACTCCCGGGCCAGCCGGCTGCGCAGCTCCAGCCGGGCAAAACTGGCGGAGTCAAACAGGGAAATACGGGCCTGGCTACGGGTCTTGGCCTCGTACATGGCGGTGTCGGCGTAGCGCAGCAGGGTTTCGATTTCCAGCCCGTGCCGGGGATAGAGGCTGATGCCCACACTGGCCCCCACACTCAACTGGTGATGACCGGCGCTGACCGGCGCCTCCATGTTTTCCAGCAAGCGGGCGGCCCGCTCCAGCAAGGGTTGCTCCTCACCACCGCTCATGCGCCATACCAGCACGAACTCGTCACCACCGATGCGCGCCACCATTTCATTGGCATCCACCTGCTGCCGCAGCCGCCCGGCCAGGGTTTTCAGCACCTGATCCCCCACGCCGTGGCCAAAACCGTCGTTGATGGGCTTGAACCTGTCCAGGTCGATAAACAGCAGCGCCAGCTGCTCGTCGGGATGCAGGTCGCACTTGATGCGGGCGAACCAGCTCAGCAAAAAGGCGCGGTTGGCGGCACCGGTCAGGCTGTCGTGATGGGCCAGATAGCTGAGCCGCTCTTCAGACTGGCGCAACCGGCTGATGTTGTCGAGAATCCCGATAATATGGCTGATCAGCCCGGCTTCGTCGCGGATCAACCGCAGCATCAGCCAGTGGGTAGCCACTTCCCCCTGCCCGGTCAGATGCTCCACTTCACCTTCCCAGTGCCCGCGAAACTGCAACCGTTGCCAAATGCGACGGTAGAAACGCCCCTGATAGCGCCCCTGGCTGACGTGAGTCAGGTGCCGCCCTTTCAGGCTGTCCGCATCCAGCTCGCAATGGCAACAAAAGGCCGGATTGACCTCCAGCACCCGGCCCCGGGCATCCATCAGCACTATGCCTTCCCGCGTGTGCAGCATCAGTTGCCGCACCAGGCCGAGATCGTTGTTGGCCCGTACCGGCTCGGCCAGCGCAAAGGGAGTGTGCCCTTCAAAGGCGGTCACCGCCGAGCTGTTCTCTGATTCCATGATTACGCTCTTGTTATCTCACTATGGGGGCACGGTTGTGGTTATTGCTGCCTCGGGGCAGACAGGATCAGGTCGTGTGAGCCTGCACATAATATAGACTCAAACGGCAAATAAAAAGCCCGCTTTCGCGGGCTTTTTATTTTGAGTCGCATTTGGCAAATCAGCCGATTTGCTTGCGGGCATTGCGGAACATGCGCATCCAGCCGCCGTCCTCACCCCAGTTGTCCGGGTGCCAGGAGTTGGCCACGGTGCGGAATACCCGCTCCGGGTGCGGCATCATGATGGTCACCCGGCCGTCTTCGCTGGACAGGCCGGTAATGCCGTTGGCGGAGCCGTTGGGGTTGAACGGATAGCGCTCGGTGGCCTGACCGTGGTTGTCGACGTAACGCAGGGCGATGGTGCCGCTGGCTTCCAGGGCGGCGATGTCGGCGCGTCTGGTCTGCACCCGGCCTTCACCGTGAGACACGGCGATGGGCAGGCGGGAGCCGGCCATGCCGGACAGGAACAGGCTGGGTGACTCCTGCACTTCCACCAGGCTGAAGCGGGCTTCAAAGCGCTCCGAGGTGTTGCGCACAAAGTCCGGCCAGTGGGCCGCACCGGGGATCAGGTCCCGCAGTTGCGACAGCATCTGGCAGCCGTTACACACGCCCAGGGCAAAGCTGTCGTCGCGCTGGAAGAAGGCCTCGAACTGGGCGCGCAGCGCCTCGTTGAACAGAATCGACTTGGCCCAGCCACCGCCGGCGCCCAGCACGTCACCGTAGGAGAAGCCGCCGCAGGCCACCAGGCCGGCGAACTCGTCCAGGCGCAGGCGACCACTTTGCAGATCGCTCATGTGCACGTCCACGGCGCTGAACCCGGCCCGGTCAAAGGCGGCCGCCATTTCCATGTGGGAGTTGACGCCCTGCTCACGCAGAATGGCCATCTTGGGATGCACGCCCTTGGCGATAAAGGGAGCGGCGATGTCTTCCTTGGGATCAAAGCTCAGGGACGCCGACAGACCGGGATTGTTCTCCAGCTTGGCGTCAAACTCGGCCTGGGCACATTCCGGATTGTCACGCAGGGCCTGCATGCGGTAGCTGGTCTCGGACCACAGTCGGCGCAGTTCGGTGCGGGATTCGGCGTAGAGCTCCTTGCCGTCGGCCAGCAGGCGCAGGGTATCGTCCTGGTTGGGCTCGCCAATCACATGGGTGCAGGCGGCCAGGCCATGGCCGGCCAGACAGGTCAGCACCGCTTCCTTGTCTTCCCGGCGCACCTGCAGCACGGCACCCAGCTCTTCGCTGAACAGCGCCGCCAGGTGATCGCCACCCAGCAGGTCCAGCTCCACGTCCAGGCCGGTGTTGCCGGCAAAGGCCATTTCCGCCAGGGTCACAAACAGGCCACCGTCGCCGCGGTCGTGGTAGGCCAGCAGTTTTTGCTCGGCCACCAGCGCCTGCATGGCGTTGAAGAAGCCCTTGAGCTGCTCGGCATCGTCGAGGTCGGCGGGCTTGTCACCCAGTTGACGGTAGACCTGGGCCAGCGCCGAGGCGCCGAGGCGGTTCTTGCCGTTACCCAGATCCACCAGAATGAGATCGGTTTCGCCCAGATCGGTGCGTAGCCAGGGAGTAACGGTGCTGCGCACGTCGGTCACCCGGCCAAAGGCGGAGATCACCAGCGACAGCGGCGCGGTGACGCTACGATCATCGCCATCCTGCTGCCAGCGGGTCTTCATCGACATGGAGTCCTTGCCCACCGGAATGGTGAGCCCCAGTACCGGGCACAGCTCTTCGCCCACGGCCTTGACCGCGTCGTACAGGCCGGCGTCTTCACCGGGGTGACCGGCGGCAGACATCCAGTTGGCGGACAGCTTGATGCGATTGAGCTCGCCAATTTCGGTGGCGGCAATGTTGGTGATGGCTTCGGCCACCGCCAGCCGGGCGGAAGCGGCGAAGTCGAGCAGGGCCACCGGGGCGCGCTCGCCCATGGACATGGCTTCACCGGCATAGGTGTCGTAGGCGGCGGCGGTCACGGCACAGTCGGCCACCGGCACCTGCCAGGGGCCCACCATCTGATCCCGGGCCACCAGGCCGGTGACGCTGCGGTCACCAATGGTGATCAGAAAGCCCTTGTCGGCCACGGTGGGCAGGGTCATCACCCGCTCGACCGCGTCTTTCAGGTTGATGCCGGCCAGATCCAGCGCCGGGCTGTGATGCTGGGCGCTTTTCACGTCGCGGTGCATCTTGGGCGGCTTGCCCAGCAGCACTTCCAGGGGCATGTCGATGGGCTGGTTATCGAAATGCTCGTCGTGCAGGCTGAGGTGACGCTCGGCGGTGGCCTCGCCGATCACCGCATAGGGAGCCCGCTCCCGGCGACAGAAGGCCTCGAACTCGGCCAGCCGGTCGTCGGCCACCGCCAGCACGTAGCGCTCCTGGGATTCATTACACCAGATCTGCAGCGGGCTCATGCCCGGCTCGTCGTTGGGAATGTCACGCAGGTAGAAGCGGCCACCGCGGTCGCCGTCGTTCACCAGCTCGGGCATGGCGTTGGACAGGCCGCCGGCGCCCACGTCGTGAATAAACACGATGGGATTGTCGTCGCCAAGAGCCCAACAGCGGTCGATCACTTCCTGACAGCGGCGCTCCATTTCCGGGTTGTCCCGCTGTACCGAGGCAAAGTCGAGCTGCTCACAGGACTGACCGGACGCCATGGACGAGGCCGCGCCGCCGCCCAGACCAATGTTCATGGCCGGACCGCCCAGCACCACCAGTTTGGCGCCTACCGGGATCTCGCCTTTTTCAACATGCTCGCCGCGAATGTTGCCGAGGCCGCCGGCGATCATGATGGGCTTGTGGTAACCGCGCACTTCCTCGCCGTTAAAGCTGGAGACCCGCTCTTCATAGGTACGGAAGTAACCGAGCAGCGCCGGACGGCCAAACTCGTTGTTAAAGGCGGCACCACCCAGGGGGCCGTCGATCATGATGTCGAGGGCGCTGACGATGCGCTCGGGCTTGCCGAAGTCCTGCTCCCAGGGGCGTGCGTAGCCGGGAATTTTCAGGTTGGACACGCTGAAGCCCACCAGGCCCGCCTTGGGCTTGGAGCCGCGGCCGGTGGCGCCTTCGTCACGGATTTCACCGCCGGAGCCGGTGGCCGCGCCCGGGTAAGGGGAAATGGCGGTGGGGTGGTTGTGGGTTTCCACCTTCATCAGAATGTGAATGTCTTCCTGATGGTAGCGGTACTCGCCCGACTCGGGGCTGGGGAAAAAGCGGCCTGCGGGCGAGCCGGCCATCACGGCGGCGTTGTCCTTGTAGGCGGAGAGCACGTGCTCAGGCACCTGCTCAAAGGTGTTCTTGATCATCTTGAACAGCGACTTGGGCTGTTCGATACCGTCTATGGTCCAGTCGGCGTTGAAGATCTTGTGACGACAGTGCTCGGAGTTGGCCTGGGCAAACATGTAGAGCTCGATGTCGTTGGGGTTACGGCCCAGCTTGCTGAAACCGTCAAACAGATAATCGATTTCATCATCCGCCAGCGCCAGGCCCATGCGCAGGTTGGCCTCGGCCAGGGCGGCGCGGCCACCGCCGAGAATGTCGACGGAGGTCAGCGGCGCCGGCTCGGCCTCGGCGAACAGGCACTCGGCCGCGGCCAGGCTGTCAAAGGTGGTTTCGGTCATGCGGTCGTGCAGCAGGGCACTGACCGCGGCCAGCTCGGCCTCACTGGGCTCACGCTCAAAGCCCAGGTAATAGGCGATGCCGCGCTCGATGCGCTTGACCTGGGACAGGCCACAGTTGCGGGCAATGTCGGTGGCCTTGGACGACCAGGGAGAAAGGGTTCCGGGACGGGGGGTCACCAGCATCAGGCGGCTGCCGGCTGCCGGGGTGACGGCCTCGGCGGGACTGTCGAGCAGCTGAGTCAGGGTTTGTCGGCCATCGGCATCGAGCTCGGCGGTCAGGGCGACAAAGTGCACATACTCGGTTTCAACGGCGGTCAGGGGCAGCGCCTGCTCCTGGGCGCGACGAAGGATCGCCTGGGTTCTGAAACCGGATAAGGCCGGTGAGCCTCTCAGTATTTCCATAGTGGCTAATTCTCAAAGCGTGAGTGTATGGGGGGTTCTCAAACTGGCGGTATTATAGGTTTACACCCCTGCCCTGTCGACGCCGATTTGCCGCAGCATCCCCTGCCCAGGCGACGTAAAATTCGGCAATAACCTGACCAAAGCGCCGGCTTTTGCTATAAAATGCCGGCGTTTTCTCATAAGGAGCAGCCTTTGCACACAACGCGCGTATTCGCCGCCACGGCCCTGCTGACGCTGCTTGCCCTCGCCGGCTGCCGGCCCGAGAGCACGGGCGCCAGTCAGCAGGCACAGATCCAGGACAGGGAAGAGCTCAGGGTCGGCACCCTCTACCACCCCCTTTACTACTTTTTGCGCAACGAGCGCGAAGAGGGGCTGGACTATGAGCTGGCACAGGGCTTTGCCGACTACCTGGGCGTCGAGCTGACCATGGTGCCCGCCTATAACCTGGACGAGCTGTTCGCCCTGCTCGATGCCGGTCAGGTCGACATGCTGGCCGCCGGCCTTACCGGAACCCCCCTGCGCCGGCAGCACTACCGTTTTGGCCCCAGCCTCTATGAAGTGGCCCAGACCCTGGTCTACCGCAAGGGAGACACCCGGCCTCAGGATCTGACCCAACTCGAGGGTAAGGTACAGGTGCTGGCCGGCTCCAGCCAGGCGGAATGGCTGCACCGTATGGCACAGGATCTGCCCGATTTGCAATGGGAGCCCCGCAAGGACACGGATGCGGAAGACCTGTTGCGCCAGGTGGCCGAGGGCCGCACCGATTACACCCTGGTGGAAGACACCCTGCTGGCCCGCACCCAGCGTTACTACCCCAATGTGGACGCCGCCTTTAGCCTGCCCAACTCCCAGCCGGTGGCCTGGGTCATGGACAGGCGCGACGACGACAGCCTGCTGGCGGCCATGCTGGACTACTTCGCCCAACAGCGGGCCAGTGGCCTTATGGCCCGGCTCAATGAAAAGTACTTTGGCCATATTCAGGACTTCGATTACGTCGACACCCGCACCTTTCTGCGCCGGGCCGAAGACCTGCTGCCTCGGTACCGGCCACTGTTTGAGCGCCACGCGGGCGGCCTGGACTGGCGCCTGCTGGCGGCGGTGAGCTACCAGGAGTCCCACTGGGATCCGCAAGCCCGCTCTTATACCGGCGTGCGCGGCATGATGATGCTGACCGAAGACACCGCCCGCCAGATGGGGATTGAAGACCGGCTGGATCCCGAGCAGAGCATTCGTGGCGGCGCCGGTTACCTGGCGTCGCTGCTCGAACGCCTGCCCGACAGCATTCCCGATGACGAACGCATCTGGTTTGCACTGGCGGCCTACAACATCGGCCTGGGTCACCTGCTCGATGCTCGGCGCATCACTCGGCTTAGGGGGCAGGATCCCGATGCCTGGGCCTCGGTCAAGGACAGCCTGCCCCTGCTGCACCAAACGGGCTGGCACCGCCAGACCCGGTATGGCTATGCCCGGGGTCGGGAAGCCAGAAAATTTGTGCGCAACATTCGCCAGTACTATCAGAGCCTGCAGTGGCTGTACAAACCCAGCACGGATGCCGGCCTGGCCACCGCTCAGGCTGAGACCCAGCCGACAGATCCAACATATTAATAACATTGTCACTTTACCCTGATATCACAAGCTGATATCAAGGCAAAAAAGGCCGCAGTATGCGGCCTGGTAGAGACGAGAGAACTTATGCTGAGAAGAAGACGCATCGCGCTGAAACAGCGCAAACCCGCCGTTGGCGCCCGCCGCAAGATCATGATGCACGATGTGCGGCGCAAGATATTACGCCGTAACGCCACCTATTTCCTGACCCAGGCCGGCTTTGAATAACCCCTGACCGCGCCGGTATTCTGCGCGGGTCAACGAATGGTAATCACCCCGCATTTGGCATTGCTGGCTACCTTGTGGGATACGCTGCCCAGCACCAATCCGGCCAGATCTCCCAGCCCCCGGGTACCCAGCACGATCACTTCGGCGCCCAGCCCGGCGGCCTGCTTGAGAATGGTTCGGGCCGGTTCACCCTTTACCAGGTGAGTCTGTATCTTTTCCACCCCAAGTTTCTGAGCCTCGGCCTCGGCACCGGAGATGATGCGATGCCCCAGGGCTTCCATTTCCTGCAACTCATCACCAATGGCCACGGCACCAATGCCCCAGATCAGGGTGGCCTCGTGGGGCAGCACTTCGGGTACATGCAGAATATGCAGCTCGGCATTATCGACCCTAGCAAGGTGACAGGCCAGCTCCAGCGCCTTGCGGCCATTTTGGGAACCGTCTACCGCCACCAGCAAAGACTTGTACATATGGGGCCTCCGTACAATAAAAGCGGGAATGCCTTTTCAGCCTAGGCAGGAGCACGGGCGGGCGCAAAATCACAGGTCTCAAATGATAAAAAAACGCCGGCTGGGCCGGCGTTTTTTTATCGGGTTTACTTTTTCTTGAGGTGTTTCATCAGGCGCTTGCGCTTGCGCAGCTGGCTGGCGGTCAGCTTGTTCTTCAGACCGGCGTAGGGGTTGTCCCCTTCCTGGAACTCCACGCGAATGGGCGTGCCCACTATCTGCAGTGAACGGCGGAAATAGTTGATCAGATAGCGCTTGTAGGAGTCGGGCAGATCCTTGACCTGGTTGCCGTGCACAATGATACGCGGCGGGTTATAGCCCCCGGCATGAGCATATTTGAGCTTGACCCGGCGGCCACGCACCAGCGGCGGCTGGTGATCGTCCTGGGCCATCTGCATGATACGGGTCAGCATGGAGGTGTTCACCCGCTTGGTGGCCGAGGCATAGGCCTCCTTGACCGATTCAAACAGGTTGCCCACGCCACTGCCGTGCAGGGCCGAAATAAAGTGCAGGCGGGCAAAATCGATAAAGCCCAGGCGCCGGTCCAGCTCGCGCTTGATGTCGTCGCGCACGTCCTGGCTCAGGCCGTCCCATTTATTCACCGCCAGTACGATACTGCGGCCGGCGTTAAGCACAAAGCCCAGCAGGCTGAGATCCTGATCGGAGATGCCTTCCCGGGCATCCAGCACCAGCAGCACCACGTTGGCGTCCTCAATGGCCTTGAGGGTCTTGATCACCGAGAACTTTTCCACCGCCTCGTGCACCTTGCCCCGGCGCCGTACCCCGGCGGTGTCGATCAGAATGTAATCCTGCTCGTCCCGCTGCATGGGAATATACACGGAGTCACGGGTGGTACCGGGCATGTCGTATACCACCACCCGCTCTTCACCCAGAATGCGGTTGGTGAGGGTGGACTTGCCCACATTGGGGCGACCGACGATGGCCAATTTGATGGGGGCATCTTCAAAAGGTGCCGCTTCTTCCTGCTCCAGTTCGTCGAGCACCGCCATGGCGTCTTCCAGGGTGGCATCGTCAAACTCGTGTTCTTCATCCGCCTCGTCGGCATCGTCCCGAGTCTCGCCGGCCAGCAGCTCAAGCTGAGGCGCCAGCGCGGTTTCCAGCAGGCCGAGCACACCGCGGCCGTGGGCGGCGGCAATCTGGTGAATGTCGCCCAGGCCCAGCTGATAAAACTCGCCCACCGCCGAGTCGGCGTCGATGCCGTCGGTCTTGTTGGCCACCAGCAAGGTTTTCTTCTGACAGCGACGCAGGTGGCTGGCAATGGCCTCATCCGCCGAGGTCATGCCGGCGCGGGCATCCACCATAAACAGCACCACATCGGCCTCGTCGATGGCCGCCAGCGACTGGGATGCCATTTCCAGCTCGATGCCTTCTTCGCTGCCGTCGATACCGCCGGTATCCACTACGATGTATTCCAGCTCGCCAAAGCGGGCCTGGCCATATTTGCGGTCACGGGTCAGGCCCGGAAAGTCGGCCACCAGGGCGTCACGGGTGCGGGTCAGGCGGTTAAACAGGGTGGATTTGCCCACATTGGGGCGGCCCACCAGAGCCACTACTGGCATCATAAAAACATTCTCCGAAAAACAATAACGGCTCCTGATCACGCAATCAGGAGCCGATGACGTCAGGTTTCGTCGACCTCAGGGCTGGCCGATGGCCGTCAGGTCGCCGTCGCGGCTTTGCACATACAGGGTGTCGCCAGACACCACGGGCGCCACATACAGACCCGAGCCGTCGACGCGCTCCAGCGAGACGATGGCGCCGCTGTCGCGATTCAGCCAGTACAGATAGCCGTCGTCGTCACCCACCACCAGGTAGTCACCGAATACCACGGGAGCGGTCAGCCGGCGGTTTTCCAGCTCGGTATTGGCCCATACCTCGCTGCCGCTGCGGGCATCCACCGCAAACAGGTGGCTGCGGCTGTCGGTGATATACAGCTGGCGACCGTCCGTGCTCAGATCCTGAGAGCCCTGATACTGGCGTTTCCACAGGGACTGGCCGGAAATAAGCTGGTGCGCGGTTAGTTGGCCATTATAGGCGATCGTGAACAGAATATCGCCCAGGATCACCGGCCTGGCGGCCACATCCACCATGCGTTCCAACTCGGTGGCGCCCTTGGGACTGGCAATGCGGGTGTCCCGCACCGGCTGGCCGTTGGCCAGCAGGGCAATGCCCAGGCGTCCGTCGGCCCGGCCATAGAGCACGGCACCGCCGGCGGTAATGGGGGTGGCCATGCTGCGCAGGGTCAGGCTGGGCTGCTCGTTGCGCAGCAGCCACTGCTGCTCGCCGCTGCCGGCATCCAGTGCCACCAGGTTGCCGGCGCTGGTATGCACCACCACCTTGCCTTCGTCCACCGCCGGGGCCGCCAGCACTTCGCCGGGCACGTCCCGCGTCCACAGCAGCTCGCCATCGGCCTGGGATACGGCATAGACTACGCCGTTTTCCGATCCGAAATAGAGGTTGCCGTAGGCGGCGGTCAGGCCGCCGGCAATGCGCGGGCTGCGCTGGTTTTCATTGATATCGAGCTCATCGAGTTCGGTTTCCCACAAGTCGTCTCCCTCGACCAGTGAAAACGCCTTGAGCACACCATTGCGAGACGCGGCAAACAGCCGGTCACCGTCCACCGCCGGGCGCAGCTGGGAGTAGTAATCGCCCACGCCCTTGCCCACGGAAGCGGACCAGCGGGTCTCGGCGTCAAAGGCATTGTCGATCTCGGGCAAGGCATTGGCCGGTGCCACCGGGGTTGAACTGGAACAGGCCCCCAGCACCAGGCTCAGGGACAGCGGCAGGGCCTTCAGCAGGTGTCTGGACATGCTCACTCTCCCTTGCCGGCATCAACGCCGGCCAGATCGTCAAGCTTCAGGGTCAGCGCCGGATTGTCGCCTACCCCACCTGCTTCACGGGCCGCCTCATAGGCCGCCAGGGCCTCGGCGGGCTGCTGCCGGGCCCGGAACAGATCGCCCCGCACCTCGTGCAACTGGGCGGCAAAGGCGTCACCGGTTACCTCGTCGAGGCGGCGCTGGGCGGCATCAAGATCGCCGGCGGCGATCAGCACCCGGGCCAGACGCAGGCGCACGGTGTTGGCCAGGGCATCATCGGTCATGCCCGCCAGGGCCAGTTCCAGCTGCTGCCGAGCCAGTTCCAGGTCATTGGCCCTGACCGCTTCCGCCGCCAGCAGCATGGCCGCCAGTTCGCCATAGCTATTGCCTTGGTTCTCGCTGACAAAAGCCGCGGTGCTGTCAAAGGCGGCACTGCCCTGGCTGGCCAGATCGCGGCTTACCTGCTCAAAAGCCTCGGCGCCGTCGGCACGGGTTTCCAGCTGGTGGCCCTGGTAATAACGCCAGCCAAACAGGCCGGCGAGGCCGATGGCGGAGCCCAGAATAATGGCCTTGCCGTATTCCTGCCACCAGCGCTTGATGGCTTCAATTTGTTGTTCTTCCGTGCTGTAAACGTCCAACTCATATCCCCTTTTGTTCGAGGTGTTCAACCAGCTCGCTTTGGGCCAGGGTCTGTTGCTCGGCCTGGCCACGCAGGAACTTGACCGTCACCTGGCCCTGGGCCACTTCGTCTTCTCCAAGGATCAGCGCCACCACGGCCCCGCTCTTGTCGGCCCGCTTGAGCTGCTTCTTGAAATTGCCGCCGCCACAGTGGCTCATGACCCGAAGTCCGGGTCGTTCGTCCCGCAAGCGTTCGGCCAGGGCCAGGCCCGCCACGCGCGTGCTGTCCCCCATCATGGCCACATAGACATCGGCCTGGGCCGGTTGTTCCGCAACCCGATTCAGGGTTTCCAGCAGCAGCACCAGCCGCTCCATCCCCATGGCAAAGCCCACCGCCGGGGTGGCCTGTCCGCCCAGTTGCTCCACCAGGCCGTCGTAGCGGCCGCCGCCACAAACGGTGCCCTGGGCGCCCAGGCTTTCGGTGACCCACTCGAACACGGTGAGGTTGTAATAATCCAGGCCGCGCACCAGCCGGGGATTAATCTCAAAGCCAATGCCGGCGGCACTCAGCAACGCCTGCAGACCGTCAAAGTGGGCCTTGGTGTCTTCACCGAAGTAGTCGGACAGCACAGGTGCGTCGGCCAGCAGCGCCTGCACCTCGGGATTCTTGCTGTCGAGCACCCGCAGCGGGTTGGTGTGCATGCGCCGGCGGCAGTCTTCGTCCAGACGATCTTCGTGCTGTTGCAGAAAGTCCACCAGGGCCTGACGGTACTGCGCCCGCTCTTCCGGCTGACCCAGGCTGTTAAGCTGCAGGGTCAGGTGCTCGGTCACACCCAGGGCCTTCCAGAAGCGGGCGGTGAGCATAATCAGCTCGGCATCGATGTCCGGGCCGTGAAGGCCAAACACTTCCACCCCGAACTGATGGAACTGGCGATAACGACCCTTTTGCGGACGTTCATAGCGGAACATGGGACCCATGTACCACATGCGCCGCTCCTGGTTGTACAGCAGGCCGTGTTCAATGCCGGCGCGCACGCAGCCGGCGGTGCCTTCGGGGCGCAGGGTCAGGCTGTCGCCGCTGCGATCCTCAAAGGTGTACATTTCCTTTTCCACGACATCGGTGACTTCACCGATGGCGCGCTGAAACAGGCCGGTCACTTCCATGATGGGCAGACGAATTTCACTGTAACCGTAGGCACTCATGGTATTGCGCAGCACGGCTTCCGCCTGTTGCCAGGCCGGAGTCTGCTCCGGCAGGCAGTCGTTCATTCCTCGAATTGCTTGAATTTGTTTGGCCACAAAAATATCTCTGGTTCTGAATCGATGAGTAAAAAGCGGGGGTCAGTCCTTGTCCTGCACCGGAATGCGGGCGGCGGGATCCATCCTGGCGACCTTGGCCCGAATGCGGCTTTCAAGGGCATCCACCAGCTGGGTGTTGTCGAGCCGGTCTACCCGTTCGCCGCCATCGTAGAAGGCGCTCTTGCGCTGGGCGCCGGCCAGGCCCAGATCGGACACCAGGGCCTCGCCAGGCCCATTGACCACGCAGCCGATAATGGACACGTCCATGGGGGTGACAATGTCTTCCAGCCGGTTTTCCAGGGCGTTGACGGTGCCGATGACGTCGAACTCCTGACGTGAACAGGACGGACAGGCGATAAAATTGATGCCCCGGGCGCGAATGCGCAGGGACTTGAGAATGTCAAAGCCGACCTTGACCTCTTCCACCGGATCGGCGGCCAGGGAGATGCGCAGGGTGTCGCCGATGCCTTCGGCCAGCAGCATGCCCAAGCCAATGGCAGACTTGACGGCGCCGCTGCGAAAACCGCCGGCCTCGGTAATGCCGAGGTGAAGGGGCTGTTCAATCTGACGGGCCAGCTCCCGGTAGGCACCCACCGCCAGAAATACATCGGAAGCCTTGACGCTGACCTTGAACTGGTCAAAGTTGAGCTTGTCGAGAATGTCCACATGGCGCAGCGCCGATTCCACCAGGGCCGCCGGCGTGGGCTCACCGTATTTTTCCTGCAGATCGCGCTCCAGCGAGCCGCCGTTCACGCCAATGCGAATGGGAATGCCCTTGTCCCGGGCGCAGTCCACCACCGCCCGTACCCTGTCTTCCCGGCCGATGTTGCCCGGGTTGATGCGCAGGCAGTCGGCGCCGTATTCGGCCACCTGCAGGGCAATGCGGTAGTCGAAGTGAATGTCGGCCACCAACGGCATGCTGGTACCGGCACGAATAACCTTGAAGGCTTCCGCCGCTTCCATGGTGGGTACCGACACCCGTACGATATCGGCACCGGCCTTTTCCACCGCCCGAATCTGGGCCAGGGTGGCCTCCACGTCTGTGGTCAGGGTATTGGTCATGGTCTGCACGCTGATGGGGGCATCCCCCCCCACCAGCACGGAGCCGACACGAATTTGCTTGGACTTGCGACGAATGATGGGTGATTCGTGTTGGGACATGGTTTGCTCTTGCTCGTTACATCAGGATTGCGGGACGGTCAGGCGGGCAACCCGGCCGGCGCGGAAGGAAGACAGATCCACTGCCTGGTTCAGGTATTCCACGCTGGCCGCCTGGGGAGCGCCCAGTACCAACCGGAACGGCGGCTCCCCCTTCAGCTCAAGGCGGTCACTGGACTTTTTGACCCCTTCGGACAGCACTCGGCCTTCCGCGTCGGTGACCTTTATCCAGCAATCGTCGGAAAAGCTTAACACCAGCAATTGCGGATCCGCTTTCGGCTCCGCTGCGGGGGCCGGCTCCGGCGTCGGCTCGGGCGCCACCTCGGTCACGTCTTCCACAACCGCCGGGGCCGCCGGTGTTTCCGCCGGCAACACAGGCGCACCGGTCAGGTCGGCATCACCGGCAGGAATGGTCACGGCCTCGTCGGCGGCGTCATTCAGGGCAGGCGACGTCAGCAGCGGTGCCGGCTCGGGGGCGTCAACCGGCTCGGCTATCTGTTGCTGCGGCACGGGCTCGCCACGCTCCACAAAACCGGCGCCGCTGTTTTGCCACCACCAGAACACCAGGGAAGTACCCAGGCCGAGCAACACCAGCCAGCTGATGCGCTTGAGCCACTTGTCACTGGCCTGCTGCCGGGTCTTTTTGGAAAAGCTCTGCATCGACACGGTGGCATCCTGGCGCCGTTGCTCCATGCCAGCCATGCCGTCAAAGGCGGCCAGCGCCTGCTGCTCGCTCACCCCCACCAGGCGGGCATAGGCCTTGACGTAGCCCCGCAGAAAGGTCAGCGCCACGCCGGCCTTGTATTGGTCGCTGTCGAGGGATTCAATCACCGCCACCCGCAGGTTAAGCCGGCGCGCCACCTCATTTTGGCTCCAGCCTCTGCCTTCACGCGCCTGACGCAGCAGGGCGCCCGGTCCGGATGTCGGTGCCTGTTGCTCTTCACCGGCCTGTTGTTGTTCTTCGTTAGTAGTCATTTGTCAGGAATCGCCTGGCCTGTTCTGTATCGGGAAATAAACGTACCAGCTCGGCACCAGCCTGCTGGGCTTGCGCCACCCGGCCCTCGGCCTCGGCGGCACGGACTATCAGCCATAAACTCTGCGCACTGGGCAGATGCGCCTGCCGGTAGCGGTCGAGGTAGTGCAGGGCACTGGCGCCGTCACTGCCTGCCAGCAGTCCGGCCATGCCGAGCAGCGCCCGCGGCTTCTCCGGGGTGTATTCCAGCGCACGCTGAAAGTAACCCATCGCCGCCTGCTCCCGCCCATGGCCAAGGGCACACAGGGCGGCATTCTCATAGGTATCCGCCACCTTCACATAACCGGCAACGGCCACCGCCCTCCTGAACATGACATCGGCCTCGTCAAATCGTTCCCTGTCACACAGAAAGGCACCGTAATTGTTCAGCCCGTCACCATGTTCGGCGTCCAGACGCAGCACGCGCTTGTAGTGTTGCTCGGCCTTGTCAAATTCCGACACCGACTGGAAAAAGTAGGCCAGCGCCAGGTGAATGTCCGGGTTGCGCGGGTCCTGAGACAGGGCCCGCTCCAGGTTGAACTTGGCCTGACCGGTGTCTCCCCGGCGCAGGTATTCCAGCCCAAGGTTCATGCGGGTCAGCGCGGCCTGGGATGGTTCAAACACCATCTTGCCGGCCTTGCCCTTGTCACTGAGATTAATGGTTTCATGTACGCACCCGGCCAGTGCGCCCGCCATCAGCAATGCCGGTAACAGAATGACCCTTCGCATTCCCCATTCCGCCAGTGGTTTTTGCAGTTAAACCATTGTGACGGATATATTTTGTTCCTGCATCCGTTTTTTCATGGTGCGCTTGGTTCTGTCGATCACATCCCCCACCAGCTGACCGCAGGCGGCGTCGATATCGTCCCCCCGGGTCTTGCGAATGGTGACGGTATTGCCGTATTGCATCAGTACCTTGTTAAAGCGATCAATGCGGCTGTTGCTGGGCTTGCCGTAAGGGTTGCCGGGGAACGGGTTGAACGGGATCAGGTTGATCTTGCAGGGCAGGTCCTTGAGCAACTCGGCCAGCTCGTGGGCATGCTGCATGTCGTCGTTGATATGATCGAGCAGCACATATTCGATGGTCACCTTGCCGTGGTTGGCATTGGACACCGCCAGGTAACGACGAATGCTGGCAATCAGCTCGGCGATATTGTACTTGTCGTTGATCGGCATGATCTCGGAGCGCAGCTTGTCGTTGGGGGCATGCAGCGATACCGCCAGGGCCACGTCAATCATGTCGGCCATCTTGTCCAGCGCCGGCACCACGCCGGAGGTAGACAGGGTCACCCGGCGCTTGGACAGGCCAAAGCCGTAGTCTTCCAGCATCAGGCGCATGGCCGGCACCACGTTGTTGAGGTTGAGCAGCGGCTCGCCCATGCCCATCATCACCACGTTGGTGATCGGCTTGCGGCCCGAGTCGCGCACAAAGCCCACCCGGCTGGCGGCACGCCAGACCTGTCCGATGATCTCCGACACACGAAGGTTGCGGTTAAACCCTTGCTGGGCGGTGGAGCAGAATTTACAGTCGAGGGCACAGCCCACCTGGGACGACACACACAGGGTGGCGCGGTCACCGTCGGGAATGTACACGGTTTCCACTTCCTGATCGCCCACCTGCATGGCCCACTTGATGGTGCCGTCGGCAGACTTTTTCTCGACGCTGATTTCGGGGGCACGAATTTCGGCCCGCTCCTTGAGCTTGCCGCGCAACACCTTGTTGATGTTGGTCATCTGGTCAAAGTCATCGCAACCGAAATGGTAAATCCACTTCATCACCTGATCGGCACGAAAGGGTTTCTCTCCCATTTCCTGAAAGAGTTCTCGCATGCCGTCACGATCCAGATCCAGCAGATTTATTTTGGTTTCACTCATCGGTTGCCTCACGCGTTATGACCAGAGCCCACAGGGCGCGAAATTGTACAGAGTTTAGCATTCGGTTGCCAGTGCCGGCCTGCTTCGGCGCCGCGTGGCACCCATGAAAAAGGCCGCCCAATGGCGGCCCTGATTCACATGGCAAGAGGTTATCAGTGACCGCTGGCCACCGGGGTAAGCGCCGGCTGCTTGCCGGAGCGCCCCTTGCAGACTTCAATGGTCACCTCGTTGCCGTCGGCATCGAACAGCTTGCCGTCGACGAAGTAGTCACCGTCGTTCAGGCAGGCGATGTCTTCCTGGCGAATGGTTCGTTCGGTGCCCGCGGCAAACACCGATTGCTTGTCGGAGTTGCCCCAGCTCAGATGATTGAAGAGCAGGTTCAGCAGAATGGCCATGATGGCGGTGGAGCTGATGCCGGAGTGGAAAATGGTGGCGAACCAGTCCGGGAAATGATGATAGAAGCTGGGCGCGGCGATGGGCAGCATGCCAAAGCCGATGGAGGTGGCCACGATGATCAGGTTCATGTTGTTGGTGTAGTTCACCTTGGCCAGGGTGCGAATGCCGCTGGCGGCCACGGTGCCGAACAGCACGATGCCGGCGCCGCCCAGTACCGCGGTGGGCACGGTGGCGATCACTCGCCCCATGATGGGCATCAGGCCCAGGGTCACCAGGATCACACCGGCCGCCGCCACCACGTAGCGGCTCTTGACACCGGTGACCGCCACCAGGCCCACGTTCTGGGCAAAGGCGCTTTGGGTAAAGGAGCCGAACATGGGTGCGACGGCGCTGGAAATCATGTCGGCACGCAGGCCGTCACCCAGGCGACGGGCGTCCACCTTGGTGTCGATGATGTCACCCACCGCCAGAATGTCGGCGGAGGTTTCCACCAGGATCACCAGCACCACGATCAACATGGAGATAATGGCGGCCAGCTCAAATACCGGCATGCCGAAATGGAACGGCGTGGGAAAGGCGAAAATCGGGCCTTCCAGCACGCGGGAGAAATCCACCAGGCCCAGGGACCAGGCCAGCAGGGTGCCGATCACCATGGCCAGCAGGATGGACAGTCGGCTGATGGCGGCATTGCCCAGCTTGCTCAGCAGCAGCACGATCGCCAGGGTGGCGCCGGCCAGACCAATGTTGGTCATGCTGCCGAAATCTTCGGCCCTGCTGTTTCCGCCCATGGCCCAGCGGGCCGCCACCGGCATCAGGGTCAGGCCGATGGTGGTGATCACCGCACCGGTGACCAGGGGCGGAAAAAATTTGATGATCTTGGAAAAGACGGGCGTGATCAACAGCCCGATTAGGGCCGCGCCAATGACGGCGCCAAACACCGATGGCAGGCCACCACCGGTGGTGACGATGGCGACTATGGTGGCCACGCTGGCAAAGGACACCCCCTGTACCAGCGGCAGCTGGCAGCCAAAGAAGGGAATGCCCAGGGTCTGCAGCAGGGTGGCGGCGCCGCCCACAAACAGCGAGGCGGCGATCAGCATGCCGATTTCCGCCGAGCCCAGGCCCGCCGCCTGCCCCACAATAAGCGGCACCGCAATGATGCCGCCGTACATGGTCAGCACATGCTGAAAGCCGTAGGCAATGTTGGCCGCAATGCCGAGGTTTTCGTCTTCCGGACGGTTACCGACAGCGGTGTTACGAGATTCTGTACTCATGATCACTCCCTGAAAATGTTAATTTATGTATACCACAACCGGTACAATATCAACTTTAATGTTGCAGTCAATGTAAACAATATTTACATTTTGTGTATACCAAAATAACAACAGGGCCATCGGCCGCCATAAAAAAAGGGAGCCGAAGCTCCCTTTTCTATTGCCGTCGACTCGCGATTAACGAGTACGCGGGCAGATTTCTTCGTCGCTGAAGAAGTAGGCGATTTCGCGAGCAGCGGACGCCGGGGCATCGGAGCCGTGTACGGCGTTCTCGTCGATGCTGTTGGCGTAGTCGGCGCGCAGGGTACCGGCCAGGGCATCGGCGGGGTTGGTGGCGCCCATGATTTCACGGTTGCGACGGATGGCATCTTCACCTTCCAGCACCTGTACCATCACCGGACCGGAGGTCATGAAGTCAACCAGGGCCTTGAAGAAGGGACGCTCGCTGTGCTCGGCGTAGAAACCTTCGGCCTGCTCACGGCTCAGGTGAACCATTTTGGAAGCAACGATTTTCAGGCCAGCAGACTCAAAACGGCCGTAGATGGCACCGATCAGGTTCTTGGCAACGGCGTCGGGCTTGACGATGGAAAAGGTACGTTCGATAGCCATAGGGGTATCCTTTAATCAACAGGTTCTGTTTTCGACAGTAAAAACGCGCGGATTATACGAAAAGCGCGGGCGAGTTAACACCGCCCGCGCATATTTTTCTCGGGAGAACTCAGCCCTGGCACACGCGGGCCAGCATGGCGGCAATGGTGCGCACGCCGTGGCCCTTGCCACCGGCGGCCCAGAGGTCATTGGGCACCTTCTGGTAAGAGCCAGACAGATCCATGTGTACCCAGCTGCGGCCGTTGTCGGGCACAAAGCGGGACAGGAAGGCGGCGGCGGTGGACGCCCCGGCCTGCCCCTCGCCGCCGTGAATGTTGGCCATGTCGGCAAAGGCCGAGGTCAGCAGATTCTGGTGGAACGGCTCCAGCGGCAGCGGCCAGGCCTTTTCGTCTTCGTCCTTCGCCGCCTGCACCGTCTGCAGCGCCAGCTCGTCGTTCATGCTGAACACGGCGTTGTAGTCCCGGCCCAGGGCCATTTTGGCCGCGCCGGTGAGGGTGGCGGCGTCCAGAATAAAGGGCGCACCGGTGGCCGAGGCCGCCAGCAGGCCGTCGGCCAGCACCAGCCGGCCCTCGGCGTCGGTGTTGAGGATCTCCACGGTCAGGCCGTTGCGGTAGGTGAGAATGTCTCCCAGCTTGAAGGCATGGCCCGACACCAGATTTTCGGCGCAGCACAGAAACAGTTTCACCCGGCTGGTCAGGCCGCGGGAGATGGCCAGGGCCAGGGCACCGGTGACGGTGGCGGCACCGCCCATGTCGGATTTCATCACCGACATGCCGTCCGAGCTCTTGATGCTGTAACCGCCGGAATCAAAGGTGATGCCCTTGCCCACCAGGCAGGCGGCCACCGGGGCATCGGCATTGCCGGTGGGGTTGTAGTCCAGCTCCAGCAAAGTGGGCGGACGGCTGCTGCCCCGGCCCACTTCGTAGATGCCCACGTGGCCCAGATCCTTGAGCTGCTCGCCGCTGTAGATGCGGTAGCTTACCGCCTCGGGGGCCAGCGACTGCAGAAACTTGCCGGCCTCGGTGGCCAGGGATGCCGGGTAAACGTCTTCCGGCGTGCCGTTAATCATCTCCCGTACCCAGTTCACCGCGGTACGGCGGGCGTCGAACTCCGCCTGGTCGTCGGCGCTCATTTCGCCCAGCTCCAACTGCTGGCCGCCCTTGGCGTTATAGAAGCCCTGGGCAAAGGCCCAGCGGCTTTCCAGCGTCCAGTCATCACCACAGAGGGCCAGGTTCTTGATGCCCATGGCGTCGAGCTTGCGCCCCGCCTGCTGCACCCGGCGCGCCGGCTCTCCCTCGCCCAGGTGCACACGCACTTCGTCATTCTGAAAGCTGAGCAGCGCCTTGTCGCCCCAGCAGGCCGGGGCGGCGTCGTTGGTCAGCATCACCTTCATGGTCGCGGACATCATGACTCCTTGTTATCTCGTCAAAAAACGCAAAAAGCCACAGTATCACTGTGGCTCTCTATAAAGCTATAAGCGGTGAGCTGAAAGCTGGAAGCCTAAAATTATTCCGGCTGGCTTCAAGCTTCTGGCTTTCTGTCAGTTGTATTCGTCCATCCAGGCGAGGATCACCGCTTCAAGAATGCGCTCGTTGGAGTGTTCGGGCTCGTCGTCAAACTCCTCCAGCTCGCAGATCCACCGGTGCAGATCGGTAAAGCGCACGGTTTTGGGATCCACCTCCGGGTGCCGTTCCATCAGCGCCAGGGCAATATCCAGACTGTCGGTCCATTTCAAACTCATGCGTTTCACCTTCACCTTGGCTTGTATCGTGTTTAGTGGCCTTCGGATACCATGTTCACAGTATACCGCGGGATTTCCACCACCAGATCCTCGTCATCCACCCGGGCCTGACAACCCAGCCGGGACTCCGGCTCCAGGCCCCAGGCCTTGTCCAGCATGTCGTCTTCCAGCTCGGTGCTTTCTTCCAGCGAGTCAAAGCCTTCCCGCACGATCACATGGCAGGTGGTGCAGGCACAGGACTTCTCACAGGCGTGCTCAATGTCGATACCATTGCGCAGCGCCACATCCAGCACGGTTTCCCCGGTTTCGGCCTCGACGGCAGCGCCCTCGGGGCAAAGGTCGGCATGGGGCAGAAATACAATCTTCGGCATCGTTACACCTTGTCCACTCGTTGGCCGGCCAGTGCCTTGCGAATGGATGCGTCCATTCGGCGGGCGGCAAAGTCGGCGGTTTGTTTGTCGGTCTGTTCAATGGCGCGCTTGATGGCTTCCGGGTCGTCCCCCTGAGCCGCCTGCTGCAATGCTTCCAGCGAAGCCACTACGTCGGCCTGCTCCTGCTCGCTGAGCAGTTCGTCGCCGTCGGCCTGCAGGGCGCTGATGATGTTTTCCACCACCCGTGCCGCTTCCACCCGCTGCTCGGCCAGCATACGGGCGGCAATGTCTTCCTGGGCATGCTCAAAGGACGCCTTAAGCATGGTGGAAATGTCTTCTTCCTTCAGGCCGTAAGAAGGTTTGACCTCAATGCTGGCCTGAACGCCGGAAGATTTTTCCATGGCGCTCACCGACAGCAGGCCGTCGGCGTCCACCTGAAAGGTCACGCGAATATGGGCGGCGCCGGCGGCCATCGGCGGAATGCCGGTCAGCACAAAGCGGGCCAGGGAGCGGCAGTCGGCCACCAACTCGCGTTCACCCTGTACCACGTGAATGGCCATGGCGGTCTGGCCGTCCTTGAAGGTGGTGAATTCCTGGGCCCGGGCCACGGGAATGGTGGTATTGCGGGGAATCACCTTCTCCACCAGGCCGCCCATGGTTTCCAGACCAAGGGACAATGGAATCACGTCCAGCAGCAGCATGTCGCTGTCGGGCTTGTTGCCGATGAGAATGTCTGCCTGAATGCTGGCACCGATGGCCACCACCTTGTCGGGGTCGATGCTGGTCAGTGGCTCGCGGGCAAAAAACTCACCAACCCGCTCCCGCACCAGCGGAACCCGGGTGGAGCCACCCACCATCACCACTTCCTGCACTTCGTCCTGGCTGACGTCGGCGTCTTTCAGGGCGCGGCGACAGGCCATCAGGGTCTTGTTGACCCAGGGCTGAATAAGGCTATTAAACTGGTCACGGCTGAGCTCACCCTGCCAGCCTTCCCAGGCGACATTAACCTGCTCGTTATCGGTCAATGCCACCTTGGCGGCGATGGCGGCATCCAGCAGGTTGCGTTGCTGAGCCGGGGACAGCCCGGTGACGCCGGCCTGTTGCTGAATCCAGTCGCCAAGAGCGTGATCGAAATCGTCACCGCCGAGGGAAGAGTCGCCACCGGTGGCCAGCACTTCAAACACGCCCTTGTGCAGGCGCAAAATGGAGATATCAAAGGTACCGCCGCCCAGGTCATATACCGCGATCACCCCTTCCTGACCCGAGTCCAGGCCGTAGGCAATGGCCGCAGCCGTGGGCTCATTGAGCAGGCGCAGCACATTCAGGCCGGCCAGCTTGGCCGCATCCTTGGTGCCCTGACGCTGAGCATCATCAAAATAGGCGGGCACGGTGATCACCGCGCCTTCTACCGGGTTGCCCAGGCTGGCCTCGGCGCGCTCGCCCAGGGTTCTGAGGATTTCGGCGGAAACCTGCACCGGATTAACCGGCCCTTGAGGCGTATTCAGCTCGATGATGCCGGCATCGGTATCGCGAAAGTCGTAAGGTAGCCGGTTGCGCGGCACATCGGCCAGGGCCTTGCCCAGCAGCCGCTTGACCGAGACGATGGTATTTTGCGGATCGAATTCCGCTTCCTGCCTGGCATCAAAGCCCACCCGCAGGCCATCGGCGGTGTAGTGCACCACGGACGGCAGCAGTTCGCGGCCCTGTTCGTCGGGCAGGGTTTCGGCCAGGCCACTGCGCACCACGGCCACCAGTGAATTGGTGGTACCGAGATCGATGCCAAGGGCCCACTTGTGCTCGTGCGGAGCCGCGCTTTGGCCCGGCTCGGAAATTTGTAACAATGCCATGAGATTCAGAATTCCTGCTGCGCGTCTTCCACCCGCTCGAGTTCGGCGTGCAGCTTGACCATGAATTTGAGTTTGCGCACCGTGTCGGCGGCCTGCTCCCAGTGACCGGCGTCAAGCCGTTGTTCCAGCTCGCGGTAGTAATCGTCGGAAGCCTGCTTCAGCTCCCGCTCAAAGGCCATGATGGCGGCAAACACGTCGCCGGCGGCGGAAATCTCTTCCAGCTGCTCGCGCCATTCCATTTGCTGCATCAGGAACATGGGATCCTTGAGGGTCTGCTGCTCGCCACGAATGTCCACTCCCTGCAGTGACAGCAGGTATTCGGCGCGACCAAGGGGATTTTTCAGGGTAGAAAAGGCGTCGTTGATACGGGCGGCCTGTTGCACCGCCTGTAATCGCTCCCGCTCAGGGCGGGAAGCGAATTTATCGGGATGAAACTGCGACTGCAGCTGACGGTAGGCGGCGGCCAGGGCCTGGCCGTCGAGCTGAAATTGCTCAGGCAGACCAAACAGCTCAAAGTAGTTCATGCCACTTTCCTTACACGTTGAAGCTTTCGCCGCAGCCACACTCCCCGGTGATATTGGGGTTGTTGAATTGAAAGCCCTCGTTCAGGCCTTCCTTGACGAAGTCCAGCTCGGTGCCATCCAGATAAACCAGACTCTTGCTGTCGACGATCACCTTGACCTCGCCATGCTCGAACACCTGATCGCCCTCGGACAGCTCATCCACGAACTCCAGCACATAGGCCAGACCGGAACAGCCGGAGGTTTTCACTCCCAGCCGCAGGCCGATGCCCTTGCCCCTGTTGTTGAGAAAGCTCTGCACCCGCTGGGCGGCCGCGTCGGTAATGGTGATCGCCATGATGTCTCCGTCTTACGCCAGGTTCTTTTTCTGCTTGTAGTCGTCGATGGCCGCCTTGATGGCATCCTCCGCCAGAATGGAGCAGTGGATCTTCACCGGCGGCAGGGCCAGCTCTTCGGCAATGTCGGTGTTCTTGATGCTGGCGGCCTCATCCAGGCTCTTGCCTTTCACCCACTCGGTGATCAGCGAGCTGGAGGCGATGGCAGAGCCACAGCCATAGGTCTTGAATTTGGCATCTTCGATAATGCCGTCATCGCTGATCTTGAGTTGCAGCTTCATCACGTCGCCGCAAGCCGGGGCACCCACCATGCCGGTCGCAATACTCGGGTCATTCTTGTCGAAACCACCGACATTGCGGGGGTTTTCATAGTGATCAATTACTTTTTCGCTGTAAGCCATGATTCAATTCCTCTCGCAGTCCGTTACACCTTAATGGTGTACCCACTCAACTTTTTCCAGATCCACACCGTCCTTGAACATCTCCCACAGCGGAGACATCTCGCGCAGACGGCCGATGGCCTCGTTTACCAGGCGCACCGCGTAATCGACCTCTTCCTCGGTGGTGAAGCGGCCGATGCTGAAGCGAATGGAGCTGTGCGCCAGCTCGTCGTTCAGGCCCAGTGCGCGCAACACATAGGAAGGCTCCAGGCTGGCAGAGGTACAGGCCGAGCCGGAAGAGACCGCCAGGTCTTTCAGCGCCATCATCAGTGACTCGCCTTCGACGTAGGCGAAGCTGATGTTGAGAATGCCGGGAACGCGCTGTTCCAGGTCACCGTTGACATAAACTTCCTCGATGTCCTTCACGCCCTGATACAGGCGGTCGCGCAGGGTGCGAATGCGTTCGCCTTCGGCCTGCATGTCTTCCTTGGCAATGCGGAAGGCTTCACCCATGCCCACAATCTGGTGGGTCGGCAGGGTACCGGAACGCATGCCACGCTCGTGGCCACCGCCGTGCATCTGGGCTTCCAGGCGCACCCGCGGCTTGCGGCACACATAGAGGGCACCGATGCCTTTGGGACCGTAAATCTTGTGGGCGGACATGGACAGCAGGTCGATGTTCATCTCTTTGACATCCACCGGAATCTTGCCGGCACTCTGGGCGGCATCCACATGGAACATGATCTTGCGGCTGCGGCACAGCTCGCCGATGGCCTTGACGTCCTGAATCACGCCGGTTTCGTTGTTGACGTGCATGATGCTCACCAGCACGGTGTCGTCACGCAGGGCGCCCTCAATCTGTTCCAGGGTGAACAGGCCGTTGGGCTGCGGCTCCAGGTAGGTGACCTCGTAACCTTCCCGCTCCAGCTGGCGACAGGGATCCAGTACCGCCTTGTGCTCGGTCTTGGAGGTAACAATGTGCTTGCCCTTTTTGCCATAGAAGTTGGCAATGCCCTTGATGGCCAGGTTGTCGGACTCGGTGGCGCCGGAGGTGAATACGATTTCCCGCGGATCGGCGTTGATCAGGTCGGCGATCTGGTTACGGGCGATATCGACCGCCTCTTCCGCCTGCCAGCCAAACCGGTGTGAGCGGGAGGCCGGGTTTCCGAAGATGCCGTCCGGTGTCAGGTATTGCATCATTTTTTCGGCAACGCGCGGATCTACCGGGCAGGTAGCCGCATAGTCGAGATAAATGGGCAGTTTCATCATATTCTCCGTTCCAACGCTGCCCTGTACGGCAGTCTTGTCATCGACATTTAAAGTTGAACTTTCAGGCTCACTTGCCGATCCTGCTCATCGTGCAGATTCAGCATGCTCAGATGTTTGTCTTGCTGTCCGGATATGCGCCGGATTTCGCTCTGGCTGACCAGCTCGGCCAGGCTGATGGCGTCGAGAAAATTGCTGATCCGTTCGCTCAGGGCGCACCACAGGGAGTGAGTCAGGCACTGGTTGCCGCTCTGGCAGTCCCCCTTGCCCTGACACTTGGTGGCATCCACCGACTCATCCACGGCGGCAATGACCGCTCCCACGGAAATGGCCTCGGCGTCCAGGCCCAGCAGGTAACCGCCGCCGGGCCCCCGCACGCTGCTCACCAGGCCCTGCTTGCGCAGGCGGGAGAACAGTTGCTCAAGGTAGGACAGGGAAATGCCCTGCCGCTCCGAGATGTCGGCCAGGGATACCGGACCGTCATTGGCATGCAACGCCACATCCAGCATGGCGGTCACGGCGTAACGGCCTTTTGATGTCAGTCTCATGTGGTCAAACCGTTTTCCAACATTGGCGTCAGGGTGTCATACCCGAGTGATTCAGTCAAGTATTTACCCCAGTAAAACAGTCGGCTATTTGCCTTGCCGGCCGAGGCGCTGAACCGAGGTCAGAATGCCGCGCAAAATGTTGAGTTCGTGGTCTTCCGGACGGGCCCGATTGAACAGCCGGCGCAGCTTGGTCATTACCTGGCCGGGGTGCGGCTTGATGATAAAACCGGTGTCCAGCAGGGTCTGCTCCAGATGCGCGTAAAAGCGTTCCAGATCCGCCGCCAGCGGGTAGTCGGCTGCTTCTGGTTCGTGGTGGCTGCCGGCCAGCCAGGCCATGCGCACCTCGTAGCTGAGGGTCTGTACCGCCATGGCCAGGTTGAGGGAGCTGTATTCCGGGTTGGCGGGAATGGCCACATGATAGTGGCACAGCTGCAGTTCTTCGTTGGTCAGGCCGGTACGCTCCCGGCCGAACACCAGCGCCACCTTGTGTCTGGGCGCTTCCGCCATGGCCTTTTCGCCCGCTTGGCGGGCATCGAGCATCGGCCAGGACCAGGTACGCGAGCGGGCGCTGGTACCGATCACCAGGCCACAGTCGGCCACCGCGTCGGCCAGGGTCGGCACGGTGCGGGCATTGGCCAGAATGTCGCTGGCACCGGCGGCCAGGGCCACCGACTGACCATCGGGCGGGCTGACCGGGTCGACCAGGCAGAGATCGCTCAGGCCCATGGTCTTCATGGCCCTGGCGGCAGATCCCATGTTGCCGGTGTGGGAGGTGTTTACCAGCACGATGCGTACTTGCTCAAGCATGTTCACTTAATTCCGTTGCGCTCAGGGCGCAGGATTTTATCACAGTCGTGCTGGAGGGTCAGGTGTTAATCCCGTCTTTGGCTCAGCGCTTGAGCCGGGCTTGCTGGCCGATAAGATCCAGTTCCAGCAGGGCGTAGCGGTGCTCGACAAAGTCATAGATGTTGGTGGAAAGCGCCAGCTTGAGGTAAACCTCGGCCTGCTCCGGCTGCTCGTTGCGCTGGGCCTGTTTGGCCAGATAGAAGTAGGCCTCGCACAGCATTTCGGCCAGCTCCTGGTTGTCTTCGCTCTGTTCGGAAATGCGCGCCAGCAGTGCCTCAGGGGTCAGGGTGCCAAGGTAGACATCGACGATGTCCCAGGCCCATTCGTCGGTGCCGTACAGCCGGCGATGCTCGGCCAGGCGCTCCTGTGCCATGGCAAGGTCCACCTTTTCCAGCGCCAGGTACCACCACAGCAGGCGGTAAGGATCCGTGGGCTCTTCGTCGAGGAACACTTTCAGATCCCGCGTCGCCAGCTCGGGACGACCGCCATAATACAGTGCGATGCCCCGATTGAGGTTGGCATACACATAATCCGGCGCCAGTTCCAGGGCCGAGTCAAAGGCCTCATAGGCCTCGTCGAACTCCTGATTCTGGGTCAGGTAAACGCCGTTAAGATTGTAGGCATCGGCAAAGTCGGGCCGCTCGCGCAGCGCACGGTTGAAGTCGAGCCGGGCCATGGCGCGCAGGCCCACCCGGTCAAACACCACGCCTCGCTGAAAAAACAGCTCGGCCCGCTGCTCCGGGGTCAGCCCAGGCGCACTCAGCATCTGCCCCAAACGGGCAATGCCCAGCTCACTTTGATAGGAAACCTGCATGGGTACCGGCAACACCAGGGTCGGCGTGACCACTCTGGGGGCGCTGCATCCGGTCAGCATCATGCCCAGCAGGGCCAACGGACCGAGCAAAAATCTGTGTTTCAAGAAGGCTCCGAACTTGTCTTGTTCTATGTCCCCATGTTATGCAGCCGCAAGGCGTTTGTCATGCTGCAAATGCAATCAATGACGAGAAAGGGGGCTAAAGGGCGCGTTTCTGTGGGCAAGATGGATTCGGGCCATGCTTCGGCCTCTTTCGGCCATAGGCTTGCAACGCGGCTGCAACCCGCTGTACTCGTCCCAACCCGCATCCCCATGCCAAAGACGGCGCAAAAAAAAGAAGCCCGAAGGCTTCTTTATGTCTGCATGGCTGCGATTACACCAGGGGTTCCTGATCCGCACCTTCCTTTTCCACCACAGGCGGCAGCATGTGCTCCCGCTTGACTCCGAGCAGCATGGCCCAGGCGCTGGCGATATAGATGGACGAATAGGTACCGAACCCGATGCCCAGCAGCAGCGCGGTGGCAAAGCCGTGGATCAGTGCGCCGCCCTTCATGAACAGCGCCACCACCACCACCAGGGTGGTGGCCGATGTGATCAGGGTTCGGCTCAGGGTGTCGGTAATGGCTTCGTCAAACACTCGGGCCGTGGTGGCCTCGCGCACGCGGCGAAAGTTTTCCCGCACCCGGTCAAACACCACTATGGTGTCGTTGAGGGAGTAACCCACCACGGTCAGCAACGCCGCCACTATGGTGAGGTCCACCTCGATCTGCAGCCAGGAAAACACCCCCAGGGTGATGATCACATCGTGGGCCAGTGACAGCACGGCGCCGGACGCCAGCCGCCACTCAAAGCGCATGCCCACGTAAATGAGGATACACAGTAGCGCCACCAGAATGGCTAGGCCGCCCTGCTCCGCCAGCTCCTTGCCGATGGACGGGCCGACAAACTCCAGCCGCTTCATCTCGGCGTCCGCCGACAGCTGCTGCATGGCGGCCATCACCGCATCGCCCTGCTGCTGCACATCGGCGCCTTCCTGGGGCGGCATGCGGATCAGCAGATCCCGGCTGGTACCAAAATGCTGCACGGTGGCGCCGGCCAGACCGGCGCCGTCCAGCTGCTCACGTACGCCGTCCAGCTCCACCGCCTGCTCAAAGGCCACTTCCACGACGGTGCCACCGGTAAAATCCAGGCCCCAGTTCAGGCCCCGAGTGGCCAGGCTGAAAAAGCACAGGCCAATCAGCACCAGCGACAGCACGGTAGCGCCCTTGGAGAAACGCATAAAGGGCAGCGGCTCTTTGGTCTTGAGGATTTCAAACATCGCTCAGTCTCCTCATATCGACAGCTTCTTGAGGCGCTTGCCGCCCCAGAGCAGGTTGACCAGGGCCCGGGTTCCGACAATGGCGGTAAACATGGAGGCCAGGATGCCGATCATCAGGGTAACGGCAAAGCCCTTGATGGGCCCGGTGCCGACCGCGAACAGAATGATGGCGGTAATAAAGGTGGTGATGTTGGCATCGGTAATGGTGCCAAAGGCCTTCTCATACCCCATGTGAATGGCCTGCTGAATGCTGCGCCCGTCCCGCAATTCCTCGCGAATACGCTCGAAGATCAGCACGTTGGCATCCACCGACATGCCGATGGTGAGCACGATACCGGCAATGCCCGGCAGCGTCATGGTCGCCCCCGGCACCATGGACATGACCCCGATAATGATCACCAGGTTGGCCAGCAATGCCAGGTTGGCCACCAGGCCGAACTTGCGATAGTAGATGCTCATAAACAGCACCACCGCCAGCAGGCCGTAGATCATGGCCAGCAGGCCGTTTTCCACGTTCTGCTGCCCCAGGCTCGGCCCTATTGTGCGCTCTTCCACAATCTGAATGGGCGCAATCAGGGCGCCGGCACGCAGCAGCAGTGCCAGGTTCTGGGCCTCGGCCATGGAGTCGATGCCGGTAATGCGGAAGCTGCGGCCCAGTCGGGACTGAATGGTGGCCACGTTGATCACTTCCTGCTCCTTGCGCAGGGTCGGCTTGCCATCGGCGCTGGGCTTGTCACCGGGTTTGTACTCGGTAAAGACGGTGGCCATGGCCCGTCCCACGTTGTCCTTGGTGAAGTCGGCCATGCGGCTGCCACCGGGGGCATCCAGGCTGATGTTCACCTGGGGACGGCTGAACTCGTCCATGCCGGAGTTGGCATCGACAATGTGCTCACCGGTGAGGATCACCCGCTTTTGCAGCACCACGGCGCGCCCATCGCGATCCGTGAACAGCTCGGAGCCCGGGGGCACCCTGCCCGCCGCCGCGGCGGCGGCATCGGCCCGTTCATCCACCAGGCGGAATTCCAGGGTGGCGGTGGCACCAAGAATTTCCTTGGCGCGGGCGGTGTCCTGAATGCCGGGCAGTTGCACCACGATGCGGTCGGCGCCCTGGCGCTGAACCAGTGGCTCGGCCACGCCCAGCTCATTGACCCGGTTGCGAATAATGGTGATGTTTTGCTGCAGGGCGTATTCCTTTACTTCCTTCAGCCGCTGCTCGCTCATGACCGCAAACAGGCCGTAGCTGTCGCCGGTGTCCCTGGTGGTAAACACCAGATCCGTGTTGCGATTGCGCAAATGGCTGATGGCCTTGTCACGGGTCTCAACGTCCCGGAACACCACCAGGGTGCCGCCGTCCCGGCTCAGTACGCCGGAATAGCGCAGCCGCTCCTGGCGCAGTTCGGTACGAAAGTCCTGTACCGTCTGCTCCTGCACTCGGTTCAGGGCCTCGGCCATGTCCACTTCCATCAGGAAATGCACGCCGCCGCGCAGATCCAGGCCCAGTTTGAGCGGACCGGCGCCGATGGCTTCCAGCCAGGCGGGGGTGGACGGGGCCAGGTTGAGGGCGGTGACGTAGTCGTCACCCAGGGTTTCGGCGACCAGGTCCTTGCCCCTGAGCTGATCGTCGGTATTGCGGAAACGGATAAGAAGCTGGTCGTTTTCCAGGGCGGCGCTTTTTACCTCGATGCCAGCCTGATTGAGGCTGCTTTGGGCCTTGACCAGTACCTCGGCAGAAACCTGGGTTCCACGGCTGCCGGACACCTGAAGCGCCGGATCTTCACCAAACAGGTTGGGTGCTGCATAAAGAAAACTGATGGTGATCACCAGGATCACCATCAAGTATTTCCACAGCGGATATCGATTTAACACGCTGTGCTCCTCGACAGGAAAGAATTAGAGGGACTGAATGGAGCCCTTGGGCAGGACGGCGGTGATGAAGTCCTTCTTGATGGTCACCTGGCTTTGCTCGCTCAGGCTCAGTACCACATAGTCGTTGTCGGTAGAGATCTTGGCAATCTTGCCCACCAGGCCACCGTTGGTCAGCACCTCGTCACCCTTGCTCAGGGAAGACATCAGGTTTTTATGCTCTTTGACCCGCTTGGACTGGGGACGGAAGATCATGAAATAGAAGATCAGGCCGAACACGACCAGCATGATGATCATTTCCATACCGCCACCGGCGGCACCGCCACCCTGGGCGTGAGCACTGGAGATAATATCCATTCTTGCAGTTTCCTCGTTATGGTTAAAAGCCGTTATTCACTCGTGGATGCTGGCTGACCCAGCGGCGGCACGGGTTTGCCCTGCCGACGATAGAACTCTGCCACAAAGTCATCTAATTTACCCTGCTCAATGGCGCCGCGTAAACCTTCCATCACCCGCTGGTAGTAACGCAGGTTGTGAATGGTGTTTAAACGCGCACCCAGAATCTCGTTGCATTTGTCCAGGTGATACAGATAGGCGCGGGAGTAATTTTTGCAGGTATAGCAATCGCAATCGGCGTCCAGCGGGCCGGTATCGGTCTTGTGTTTGGCGTTGCGAATCTTGACCACGCCGTCGGTGGTGAACAGGTGGCCGTTACGGGCGTTGCGGGTGGGCATCACGCAGTCAAACATGTCGATACCCCGGCGCACGCCTTCCACCAGATCTTCCGGCTTGCCCACGCCCATCAGGTAACGGGGCTTGTCTTCGGGAATTTTCGGACAGGTATGCTCCAGCACCTTGTGCATCTCGTGCTTGGGCTCACCCACCGCCAGGCCGCCCACGGCATAACCGTCAAAGCCAATGTCGAGCAGGCCTTCCAGAGACTGATCCCGCAGATCTTCGTAAACGCTGCCCTGAATAATGCCAAACAGGGCGTTCTTGTTGCCCTGCTTGTCGAAATGATCCCGGGAACGCTTGGCCCAGCGCAGGGACATTTCCATGGACTTCTTGGCTTCTTCCCAGGTGGCCGGGTACGGGGTGCACTCGTCCATGATCATCACGATGTCGGAGCCCAGATCGTACTGGATCTCCATGGACACTTCGGGGGAAAGGAAAATCTTGTCGCCGTTCACCGGATTGCGGAAATGCACGCCTTCCTCGGTGATCTTGCGAATGTCCCCCAGGCTGAATACCTGAAAGCCGCCGGAGTCGGTGAGAATGGGTCCCTGCCAGTTCATAAAGTCGTGCAGATCGCCGTGCATTTTCATCACTTCCTGGCCGGGACGAATCCACAGGTGAAAGGTGTTGCCCAGCAGAATATGGGCGCCGGTGGCGGCCACTTCTTCGGGCGTCATGCCCTTGACGGTGCCATAGGTGCCCACGGGCATAAAGGCCGGGGTTTCCACCACGCCCCGGTCAAAGATCAGCCGACCGCGGCGGGCGCGTCCGTCTGTGGTATCCAGTTCAAATTTCATTCTTTACCTCACTGGCCGGAGAAACAGTCCGACCCTATTTGTAAACAAGTGAGGGGTGGGTCGTGAGGAGTGAGGTGAAAAACCAACGTCTTATGCTTTGTCCCTCACACCTCACACCTTACCCCTCACGTTTATTTATCACTTGATCTGTCTGGTAATAAACATGGCATCGCCGTAACTGAAGAAACGGTAACGCTCGGCCACCGCCTGACGGTAGGCCTCCATAATGTGGTCCTGACCGGCAAAGGCGCTGACCAGCATGATCAGGGTCGACTCCGGCAGGTGAAAGTTGGTAACCATGGCGTCCACCAGCTGAAAGCGGTAACCGGGGTAGATAAAGATGTCGGTGTCGCCATAAAAAGGCGCCAGCGGCTCGCCTTTGGCGAGGCTGGCCTGAGCCGCGCTTTCGAGCGACCGTACCGAGGTGGTGCCCACCGCAATCACCCGGCCGCCACGGGCCCGGGTCGCCTCGATTTGCGCCACTACCTCGGCAGGCACTTCGATGTATTCGGCATGCATTTTGTGCTCAAGCACATTGTCGACCCGCACCGGCTGAAAGGTGCCCGCGCCCACGTGCAGGGTAATAAAGGCAAGCTCGGCGCCCTTGGCGCGAATGGCGTTCAGCAGCGGCTCGTCGAAGTGCAGGCCGGCGGTGGGTGCCGCCACTGCGCCGGGCTTTTCGTTGTAGACGGTCTGGTAGCGTTCCTTGTCGGCGTCGGTGTCGGGCCGATCGATATAGGGCGGCAGCGGCATGTGCCCCACCGCTTCAAGGATCTCCAGCACGCTACGGTCGTCGTTGAACTCGATTTCAAACAGGGCATCGTGGCGGGCCACCATGGTGGCGTGAACGTCGGGCTCAAGAATAAGCTCGGTGCCGGGTTTGGGCGACTTGGAGGAACGCACATGGGCCAGCACCCGTTTGTCGTCAAGCATGCGTTCCACCAGCACTTCCAGCTTGCCACCGCTGGCCTTGCGGCCGAACAGCCGGGCCGGAATGACCCGAGTGTTATTGAACACCAGCAGGTCGCCGGGATTGATCAGGTCCAGAATGTCGCCAAAGCGGCCGTGCACCAGGTTCCCGGTATTGCCGTCCAGCTGCAACAGCCGGCTGGCGGTGCGCTCGGGCATGGGGTGGCGGGCAATGAGTTCATCGGGAAGTTCAAAGGAAAAATCTTGGACCTGCATAACTACCTCTGTATAAGACGAGCGCTAGTCTAGTGAGCGCACCTGAAGGGATCAAGGCAATTCGACGTTGAAGCAATTTCGACCCCGCAGCGAAAGTGAGCCATGATTGCCTCACCCATGATCCTGGTCAGGTTACCGACGCACCGTGTTGGGCTATCTTGATATAAAAAGAGGAGAACCATCATGCCGGCCATTGTTTCCGAAATAATGTCATCCCGCGTTCTGGGGCTGCCTCCTTCCGCCACCCTGGCCGAAGCCCGCACCCTGATGCAGCGCCATCATATTCGCCACCTGCCGGTGCTGGAGCAGGATCGGCTGGTTGGCCTGGTCAGCCAGCGGGACATTCTCGCCGCTCAGGAGTCCAGCCTGGAGCAGGGCCGCAACGGCCAGTTCCTTGAACACCACATGCTGTCGGAAATCATGAAAACCGGTGTCACCACCGTCAGCCCCCGGGCCGGCATTCGCGAGGCGGCGCTGTACCTGCAAAAGCACAAATACGGCTGCCTGCCGGTGGTGGACAAGGGCAGGCTGGTGGGCATCGTCACCGACAGCGATTTTGTGGCGGTGGCCATTCACCTGCTGGAGGTGCTCGACAATCAACTGGACGAGCAGGATGACGAGCTCGACGCCGGCGAGGTGGATGAACTGCAGGCCGAGACCGACGGCGCCGAATACCGGGACGACTCCCCCAACTAAATGAATTACCTGGCTCACCTGCACCTGGCCGAACTCAGCCACACCAGCCTGGCCGGCGCCCTGCTGGGGGAATATGCCCGAGGCGCGGTGGATACGTCCCTGCCCGCCTCATTGCAGATTGGCATTATACTGCACCGGCGCATCGACAGCTTTACCGATGCCCACGCGCTGCACGCGGTCAGGGTGCGCGCCCTGCCGCCGCCCTTTCGTCGCTTTGGCGGCATTATCACCGACATGATGTTCGATCATTTTCTGGCCCGGCACTGGTCCCGCTACCATGCGCTGCCCCTTGACGAGTTTGTCCGACAGGCCCACGAACGGTTGACGCCCGACCGGCACTGGCCCGAGGCCATGGTGCGGCTGGTGGCCGGACTAAAGCAAAGTGGCATGCTCGCCCGCTACCGGGACTTTGACGCCCTGCTCGGCGCTCTGGCACGCATTGACCAGCGCTTTAAACGACCTACTCCCCTGCCCCGGTGCCGGCCGCTGCTGGAGCAGCATTACGGCGACATGGAAACCGCCTTCCTTCACTTTTATCCCGAGCTGGAAGCGTTTGTTCTCGACCAGGCCCGGGGGTTGGCGGGGTAAAAGCGCTCGGGCTGCACCGGCTGGCGGCTAAAAAACCGCGTATTCTTGCAGGGCAGCTTCATAAAGCCCCCCACCCCCGTGTCGGTGATCAGCGGAATATGCGCGACAATTTGCGCCAGCAGGGCGGCGAATTCGGCCTCGGCGGCCACATCCAGCAGCCGGTAGTAGCTGTGCAACTTGAGATGATCGGACGTCACTTCAAAAATAATGCAGCCGCTGTGGTGAATGTGGTTGAGCCTGGCTATTACCGCCATGATCTCCTCGGGCAGCACCAGTTGCTCATCCGGATCACGACCGTCTTCAAAATAGGAGTGAGGCTGGCGATCGGCCCCGGTGTCGGGGCTGTCCGCCAGCCGGTAGGGAATACGCATGGCCGGCGCCGGCATAAAGGGCTGAGCAGGCCCGCTGCGGCTTAAATGCAGGGTGTTGCGCGCGTTGAACAAGCACGCCTTGAACACGCCGTTTTTGGTAATGGCCCGGGCCAGGGCAACCACATTGTTAACCGCCACACCAAAGGCTGGCAGCAGCGCCTTGTCATAGAGATTGAGGCTGGAGTCGATGTCCACGCCGCCGTCGTGCCAGTGAATGGCCAGGCCACCCATCACCGGGTAGCGCCCCAACCGGCCGACCGCCGCCACAAAGGCCTTTTCGGTCTCCCCCATGCCTTCGAGGTATTGTTTGTAATAGCGCTCCAGCTGGGCATCGGCAACCTGTTGTATGTCTTCTCGTTCGCTGTGCTCACGGAGAAAGGACTTGCGTGACGAATACACCACGGTGTCGATGTCCCACGTTCCCGAGCCGGGCCACACCGGCAATTGCGGCTTGTCGTCAAACAGGGGCAGCTCGGGCAGCACCAGTTGTTTAAGCCGGGGCATGGCCGCCATCCAATAGTCCCCGGCCCGGCGGCGACGCTCGGGATCGTCGTCCAGCAGGGCATCGAGCAGCCGGGCGAACTCTAGTGGCAGGCCCAGGCTGGCGGCGGGCATGGCCTTACGGCCAAAGCGACAGCCCTGGCCCGAGGCCAGCGCGTACAGGGTGCCGGCCACTCCTTGCTCGTCAAAGCGGGGGCTCGACAGCGCCCCGGCCAGCTGTTCGGGCCCGATAAAATAAACATCCCCCATGCGGGCGTTGGACTGCTGCAAATCTCCCGACAGCAGCGCCAACCCGCCGGCCCCGGCCCAGTGGCCATCGGCATCCTGCTGGGCAAACACCGACGAGCCCCAGTCCACCAGGCTGATACGCCCACTGCCGGGGTCATACATGATGTTGGACGGCTTGATATCGCCGTGCACCACGGGCGCCGGTTCACCGTCCCGCGTCTGTCGGCGCAGGGCCTGCAGAATGTCCGCCAGCTGGGCGGCAATGTCGATCACTTCACGGGCCGAAAGGCGACCCCGGCGCAGGCTGTAGTGCTCCAGATCTTCCCCCGGCGCCCGACTCATCAGCAAAATGCCCTGACGGCCGCGCAGGGCATAGGCCAGGTATTCAGGGATCAGCGGATGCCGCACGCAGGACAACATATAGGCCTCGTCGGCCAGCCGTTCGCGCACCGCTTCGGGCAAATCGAGTCGGGAAAACTTGAACGCCACCTGCTCGCCCCGTTCGCCGGTGCCGGCAAAGGTAAAGCCGTATACTCCCTTGCCCGCCAGGATGATGTCGCGGTAGCCGAGCTTTTCCAGCTCGGCGATGCACAGGGCAATCCAGTCCTTCAGCTTTTGCGCATCGTTGGCGCTCAGCAAATAGATGGACTGCTCTTCGGGAATGTAAAAGTTGCCCAGAACGTCCATGGCGGCGTCAGGCGGGCATCAGTGCAGCCGGGCCAGCATGCGCCCGGGCTGTTCCAGGTAGCCCTGCCAGCAGCGGTTGAAGCGGGCCAGGGTGGCGCCGTCGATCACTCGGTGATCCGCCGACCAGCACACCGTCATCAACTGCCGAGCCACCACCCGGTCCTGCTCATCGAACCGGGGCAACCGTTGCAACCGCCCCAGGGCGGCAATGGCGAGCTGAGGCGGAGTGACGATGGGGGTGGAGACGGTACCGCCCAGCACGCCGATATTGGACAGGCTGATGGTGGCGCCGGCGAGCTCGGCCTGAGACAGGCTACCGGCCCTGGCCGCCTCGGTCAGCCGGGTCAGTTCACGCGCCAGCGTCAACAACGACTTGTCTTCACAGTGGTGCAGCACCGGCACCAGCAGGCCGGTTGGAGTGTCCACTGCCACCCCCACATGATGACCGTCTTCATACACCAGGGTGCGGCCATCGCCTTCAAGCCGGGCACCGAGCAGCGGAAAGTCAGACAGCGCCAGCGACAGCGCCTTGATAAAAAACGGCAACAGCGTCAGTTTGACCCCATCGCGCTCAAACTCCGGCGTCAGCCGGTATTTGAGCGCGAGCAGCTCGTCCAGGCAAAACTCCTCGCAATAGGTAAAGCGGGGAACGGTGAGGCTGTCGGTCATGTGCCGGGCCATGGCGGCGCGCACACCGCTCAGGGGCTCGCGCCAGGCCGATTCGGTCCGCGACGGCGCGCCTTGGGCCGCCAGCCAGGCCTCCACATCTTCCTTGTAGACCCGGCCCTTATCGCCGGAACCCGGCACCTGCGCCAGATCCACATTATGCTCCCGGGCCAGCCGACGCACCGCCGGACTGGCCACGGCCCGGTTGCCGGCCGCAAAGGCTTTCTCAGGAGACTCGGCATGGCAAGTCGCTTCGCCGAAGGCCCCGGCACCCGGGGACCTCTCGCCTTCGCTGGTCTCGGCGTTTTCCGTCGCCTCATTCTGCTGCGAGTCGCTTCGAGGGACGCTTGCGGTGGCCTCATCATCTGCCAGCGTCATTTCAAACAGCGGCGCATCCACCCTGGCCATGTCCCCCTTTTTTACATACAAGCGAGAGATGGTGCCGGCGTGCACCGCCGGAATCTGCACCAGCGCCTTGTCGGTCATCACATCGCAAATGGCCTGATCTTCTTCCACCCGATCACCCTCGGCCACCAGCCACTCCACCAGTTCGCACTCCACTATGCCCTCGCCGATATCCGGCAGCAGAAAGTCCTTTTTCATGTGCGCTCCTAAAAATTCATGGTGGCGTTAATGGCGTCGAAAATCCGATGCTGATCGGGCATGTACCGCTTTTCCAGCGCCAGCGGAAAGGGAGTGTCGAGGCCGCACACTCGAGCGATGGGGCTTTCCAGATACAGAAAGCAGCGCTCTTGTACAGTGGCGGCAATCTCTGCGCCAAAGCCACCGGTCAGGGGCGCCTCATGGCTGATCAGCAACCGCCCGGTCTTGAGCACGGATTCCACCACAGTGTCTTCATCCCAGGGCAGCAGGCTCTGCAGATCGATCACCTCACAGGAAATGCCCGCATTGTCGGCCAGATCCGCCGCCTTCAGCAGGTAGTCCATCTGGGCTCCCCAGGCCAGCAGGGTGATATCCGAGCCTTCCCGCACTACCTCGGCCCTATCCAGGGGCAGCTGGTAATAGCCTTCGTCCACCTCGGCCACCGCCGCCCGGTACAGCCGCTTGGGTTCAAAAAAGATCACCGGATCCGGGCAGGCGATGGCCGCCAGCAGCAGCCCTTTGGCCTGCACCGGTCCTCGGGGCACCACCACCCGCAACCCCGGGGTATGTACAAAATACGCTTCCGGCGACTGGCTGTGATAATGGCCCCCGGCAATGCCGCCGCCGTAGGGCGTACGCACCACCAGGCCGCCCACGTTGAACTGGTTGCCGGAGCGATAGCGGAACTTGGCGGTTTCATTGACCAGTTGATCAAAGGCGGGAAAGATGTAATCGGCGAACTGAATTTCCGCCACCGGCTTCAATCCTTTTGCCGCCAGGCCGTTGGCAAAGCCGACAATGCCCTGCTCGGTGAGCGGAGTATTGAAGCAACGATCTTCGCCATATTTGTCCTGCAGGCCACTGGTGGCTCGAAACACGCCGCCAAAGTGGCCCACGTCCTCGCCAAAGCACAGCACGCTGGCATCCCGCTCCATGGCCAGGGTCAGCGCCTGATTGACCGCCTGCAACAGGTTCATCTGCTTCATGCGTCCTCCCCTTGCCGGCCACTCGAAGGATGTTTCAGCCCGGCCAACTGACGCTCAAGGTGGCGCGGCACCGCCGCATAAACGTCTTCCACCAGGCTCTCCAGCGCGGGCTTGGCCCGCTGCTCGGCCTGTTTCATGGCCTCCAGGATCTGCCGGCGCAACTCATCACGGTGACGGCGATCATCATCCTCATTCAGCCAGCCCTGATGCTGCAGCCACAGGCGGTAGCGACCAATGGGATCCCGCTTGCGCCAGCGCTCCTCTTCGGCCTGAGAGCGGTAGCCGCTGGGATCGTCCGATGATGAATGGGCCCCCAGCCGGTAGGACATGGCTTCAATCAGCATTGGTTGGGGATCGTCCAGCATCAGTTGCCGAGCCTGACGGGTGGCCTCAAACACCGCCAGGGTGTCGGCGCCGTCCACCCGCAGGGTACGAATGCCGTAGCCCACGGCGCGACTGGCGATGCCGTCACCTACAAACTGTTCGCTGGCCGGCGTGGAAATGGCGTAGCCATTGTTGCGGCAAAAAAAGATCACCGGGGTTTTCAGCACCGCCGCCATGTTCAGGCCGGCGTGAAAGTCCCCTTCCGAGGCCGCCCCTTCCCCGAAGTAGCACAGGGTGATGGCGGACTCACCGGCCAGTCGCTGGCCATAGGCCACCCCGGTGGCCTGGGGAATTTGCGTGGCCAGGGGGGAGGAAATGGTCATGAAGTTGAGCTCACGACAGCCGTAGTGCACCGGCATCTGCCGGCCCTTGCCCAGATCGTCCTCATTGGAAAACAGCTGGCTCATGAATTGCGCCAGGGTAAAACCCCGGTGCAGCAGGGCGCCCTGCTCCCGGTACTGGGCCAGGATCATGTCTTCCGGTGCCAGCGCCGCCGCACTGGCCACCGCCTGGGCTTCCTCCCCCAGGCTTTGCAGGTAAAAGCTGATACGGCCCTGGCGCTGGGCCGCCAGCATGCGCTCATCCAGCAGTCGAGTGGCCACCATGCTGTGGTACATGGCCAGCGCCTGCTCCTTGTCGAGTTCAGGCGCAATAGCATCGGCATAGAGGTGGCCGTCGTCCTTTAACAGCCGAAAGGTGGGAATGGTCAGGCCGTGGCCGTCCACGAACCGGATCCGGTGCACCAGGGTAATGGTGGCGTTATTGGGATTGGTCATGCCGCCCTCGCAGTCCAGACTGGAACCTCGAGGCTAATTCTAGTCGTTTTTGCATGGGCGGCCCGATATGACACCAATCCGGCCGCTCAGTAACCGGCATGCCCGGGCTCAGGTTTTCAGGCGCCCCAGCTCCTGCTTGAGCCCCCCGGACAGGCCACTCAAGCGCTGACCGTGCTGTCCCACCGACTCGGCAAGATCGGCCAGTTGCGCCGCTGCCTCACCCAGTCTGGTCAGGTTGCGGTTAATGTCGCTTGAAACCGCGCTTTGCTCTTCAGCCGAGGTCGCCATCTGGGTAACGTGATCACTGATGGTCTGGATCAATGTTGTTACCCCGGAAAGATCCTGGTAAGCCTCTTTCGACTGCGCCGAGGTGTGTTCGGCCCGCGCCGCTCCCTGCTCCATGATCTGCACGGTATCACCCACCTGCCGGTTGAGCCTCTCAATCAACTCGGCGATATCATCGGTGGACTGACGGGTCTTGGCCGCCAGTGCCCGCACCTCGTCGGCCACCACCGCAAAGCCCCGGCCCTGTTCGCCAGCCCGGGCCGCTTCGATGGCGGCATTGAGCGCCAGCAGGTTGGTCTGCTCGGCAATGGCCCGTATGACATCGAGAATGCTGTTGATGGCCTCACTGCGTTCCGCCACCTGGTTCACCGCTTGGGCCGCAGCCAGCACCTCGACGGCCAGCTGGCCGATGTCATCCACAGTGCCGGCCAGTCGCCCCTGAGTGCCCTGCAGGGCCTGATTGGCCTGCCCCGCCTCGATCGCCGCCTGCTCGGAGAAACGGGCCACCTCGGCGGAGGCCACACTCATCTCGTTCATGGCGGTCACCACCGACTCCAACTCCCGGTTCTGCCGGGTCACCTGCTGATGCATGTCGCCGGCCAGCCGGGCGCCGTTATCGGATTCCCGCCCCACCTCCTGACCGGTCAGCTTGAGCCTGAGCACCAGCTGACGCAGGGTCTCGATGAAACCGTTAAAGCCGCCAGACAAGGCGATCAGTTCCCGATGAGTGTCTATCTGTACGGTTCGGGTCAAGTCCCCCTCGGCACTGTTCAGGCTGCCAATCCGTTCGTTCATCAGGGTGAGCGGGCGGGTAATGGTACGTACCAACAGGACCATGGCGCCAATACCGGCAATCATGATCAGGCCTCCGGCCAACCACTGCTGATGGGTCAGCTCGCGCACACCGGCCGTCAGGTGCTGCTGAAGCAGGGCCACATCAGCCAGAGCCACCTCACGGGGCACCCGGATCAACAGCGACCAGTTCACCCCGGCTGCGGTGATCGGCATTTGATAAACGCCATACAGATAATCATCCCCCAGCGTACTCACCTCACCCCCGCTCAGGGCCAGCAAGCGCTGCGATGCGTTTCCTTCCATCACCTCGCTCAGCGGACGGCCCAGGCTGTCGGGCTGACGACTGGACGCCACCACCACCCCCTGGCTGCTGAGCAACAAGGCTTCAGCCTGACCATGGTAAAGGGAGTCGGCAAGTTGCATGATCTGCTGCTGAAACGCCGACAGATGAATGTCTGCCCCGCTCACACCACGAAACCGGCCTTCGGCGATAATGGGCACCGTTACACTGGTCATCAATTCACTGTGGCCAGGCTTAATCTCATACAAATACGGCTCCAGCAGGCAGGGTTGGCTAGTCTCCATCGGACACAGAAACCATTCGGCGTTGCGCTCTCCCCGTTCGTTGCGGCCGGTGTCGTGTTTCTCGGCGGCGTCGTCCACCCGCAATTGCTCCAGCGTACCATCCTGTTGACGTACCAAGTACACCTCCAAGCTGCCGGCACCGTTCACCGAATGGGTATAGCCATTCACATAGAGAGCATCCAGGCCATCATAGGCATTCGCCTCGAATTGACTGTAAATGGCACCGAGCTGAGGGTTGGCCATCAGCAACTGGCGGTTGATCGCCACCACCTGCTCCCGGCTGAGTTGATCCTGAGCAGGTCCCGAAATACTGGCGGCCAGCACCTGGGCCAGGGTCAGGGGGGTGCGAAAGCTGTCATTGATGAAGGCAGCCAGCCGGGTCCCCGCAGTGGCCGCCTGACTGCTGAGCTGCTGGCTGATTTCGGCTTGCAGCACCGTCGCGGCTTCCCGCCCGACGTCGCCGGCAGTCTGTTTCAAAAAGTGGTTCACGACACTGTTTAGGATCAGCACGCAAAGCAACAACAGCAGGCCGGTGGTCACAAACAACTTGGCCGACAGGGCGGTTTTTTTAATGTGAAGCATGATAGTAAAGGATCCTTCCGAGCAACCGCCAATACCATTATGGCAAGGGATGCCCTCCATTCATGTTACCGATAAAGAGGTATGACTAATGCGTACGGTCAGTAAGAATGACTCGATGCAGTATCCATGTAGTGCTGAAGTGGAATATCGGCAGTGTTACCTTTTACTTAACACCTGTTAATAAAAACACATAAAAAAGGCAGCCTCAAGGGCTGCCGAAAAACGAGATAGGTATTGCGATGGTTTATTGTTATGGGGTCAACCGGGCTCAGATATTGTCGAACTGACCCATGGTGTTGTCCTTGCCACCGGCCTTGAGCGCGGCCTCACCGGCGAAGAATTCCTTGTGGTCATCACCGATGTTGGAGCCGGCCATGTCCTGATGCTTGACGGTGGCGATGCCCTGACGAATTTCCTGGCGCTGAACACCCGCCACATAGGCCAGCATGCCTTCGTCGCCGAAGTAACCCTTGGCCAGATTGTCGGTGGACAGGGCCGCGGTGTGATAGGTCGGCAGGGTGATCAGGTGATGGAAAATGCCGGCTTCACGGGCGGCGTCACGCTGGAAGTTGCGAGTCCACTCGTCGGCCAGTTGCGCCAGCTCGGTGCTGTCGTAATCGGCGCTCATCAGGCGATCACGGTCGTAGGCGGACACGTCCTTGCCTTCGGCGGCCCAGGCATCGAACACCTGCTGACGGAAGTTCAGGGTCCAGTTGAAGGACGGGCTGTTGTTGTACACCAGCTTGGCATTGGGCACCACGGCGCGAATGCGGTCTACCATGCCCTTGATCTGGCCGATATGGGGCTTCTCGGTTTCAATCCACAGCAGATCGGCACCGTTTTGCAGGCTGGCGATACAGTCCATGACAACACGGTCTTCACCGGAGCCGGGCTTGAACTGGAACAGGCCGGAAGCTAGGCGCTTGGGACGAACCAGCTTGCCGTTTTGCTTGATCACCACGTCGCCGTTGGCGATGTCTGCCGCGCTTTCAATCACGTCGCCATCGATAAAGCTGTTGTATTGATCACCCAGATCGCCCGGCTCGTTGGTCACGGCAATCTGCTTGGTGAGGCCGGCACCCAGGGAGTCGGTACGGGCCACAATAACACCGTCGTCCACACCCAGCTCAAGAAAGGCCAGGCGTACGGCGTTGATCTTGGCCAGAAAGTCGGCATGAGGCACGGTCACTTTGCCATCCTGGTGACCGCACTGCTTCTCATCGGATACCTGATTTTCCAGCTGAATACAGCAGGCGCCGGCTTCGATCATTTTTCTGGCCAGCAGGTAGGTCGCTTCGGCGTTGCCAAAACCGGCATCAATGTCGGCAACAATGGGCACGATATGGGTTTCATGGTTGTCAATTTGGGCCAGTATTTCCTGGGCTTTGGCCTTGTCTCCGGCATTCTGAGCGTCTTCCAGTGAACGGAACAGATGGTTCAGCTCCCAGGAGTCGGCCTGGCGCAGGAAGGTGTACAGCTCTTCAATCAGGGCCGGTACAGAGGTCTTTTCGTGCATGGACTGATCCGGCAGTGGGCCGAACTCGGAGCGCAGGGCGGCAACCATCCAGCCGGAAAGGTAGAGATAGCGGCGCTTGGTGCTGCCAAAGTGTTTCTTGATGGAAATCAGCTTCTGCTGACCGATAAAGCCGTGCCAACAGCCCAGAGACTGGGTGTATTGCGCCGGATCCGCATCATAGGCGGCCATGTCTTCACGCATAATCTTGGCGGTGTATTTAGCGATATCAAGGCCGGTTTTGAATTGGTTCTGCACGCGCATGCGGGCGGCATGTTCGGGTTTGATGGTGCCCCAGCTCGGGTTCTGTTTGATGAGGGTGGCCAGTTTATCGATCTCGTTGGCGTATGGCATGGTTCCAGTCCTGTGTTGTTGGCGTCGAGCCATGGGCTCAATCGGTTATACATCCCTGTCAAACCAGCGTTGGCACCGCATTCGGCTGGCTCGGCAATCGGGTTCTTGTTGTTGTAGGGCGGCTCGGCCCGTTTCCGTTTGTTTGGCTTGTAGCGGCCAAAAGGCATTGCCGTACAAGACTCAGATTTTGTTTTGCGTTGCGGTGTGACTATTACGTTGCGCAAAAAAAAGCCCTAAATCAAGATCCAATTTAACTAAAACACAACATATGTCACATTCCACCCCTGGCCCAATAAAACGTTAAAAACTGGCTCACCCCCTTGAATAAAGGCACATCAAAAAAACCATAATCAAGGTCACAGTAGCGATAAATGTAATTAAATTACGTAAATTTAACACCAAAACCATAACAACCTTGGACCAACATCAAACAAAACCCTTTTCCTTACATACGCCACCTGACCGCGGTAAGCCGTGGGCTGAAGCCGGGCCCAGCGGGAACCAGTACAATTATCGACCAGTATTTTTGCGATCGCAAAAAATCATTCACTCCTACAGTACCCTCAACCACGGATTACCAGGAGTGTCGTTGTTTTGTCATTTTCATGATCGCCCCTGAACAGGGCACAGACAGGCGACAACTTCGCTCATTTAAGGCTGGGCTGCCGCCCTGGTCGGCCAGTCGAAGAGGAAGATTTTTTTGGCGGGTCGCGGCATTCCCGATATTTAAAATAGGAACCAACAATCAATTCAATAGAAACCAATGATTTTACCTAACAGTCTATTCTCCCTTACCATCAACGGCGTTCGAGACACACATTTACCGACAACACAAAAGGAGCTGTTATGGCCGTTTCCATCAATACCGAAATCAAACCCTTTACCGCCGATGCCTTTTATCAGGGCGAATTCGTCAAGGTGAGCGACGCCGATCTCAAGGGCAAATGGTCCGTGGTGTTCTTCTACCCGGCCGACTTCACCTTTGTGTGCCCCACCGAACTGGGCGATCTGGCGGATCACTATGCCGAGCTGCAGAAAATGGGCGTGGAAGTGTACTCGGTATCCACCGACACCCACTTTACCCACAAGGCCTGGCACGACAGCTCAGACACCATTGGCAAGATTCAGTACTACATGGTGGGCGACCAGACCGGCACCATCACCAACAACTTTGGTGTGATGCGTGAAGGTCAGGGCCTGGCCGACCGTGCCACCTTTATCATCGATCCCGAGGGCGTTATTCAGGCCATTGAAGTGACCGCCGAAGGCATTGGCCGCGATGCTTCTGACCTGGTGCGCAAGATCAAGGCCGCCCAGTATGTGGCCGCCCACCCGGGTGAAGTCTGCCCCGCCAAATGGCAGGAAGGCGAAGCCACCCTGGCCCCGTCCCTGGATCTGGTCGGCAAAATCTAAGTCAGGCTCCTGCCAACGGCCCGCCCCATGGCGGGCCGAATACTCCCTCCCCTGCTTTTATTGATTTCATTGCACAGGACACGACCATGTTAGATACCAATATCAAAAAACAACTGGACACCTATCTGCAGAACATTGTCTCGCCGATAGCCATCAGCGTGTCCGGTGACGACTCTGCAAAATCCAACGAATTACTGACGCTGGCGACCGAAATCAGCGAGCTCTCAAGCAAGATCACCCTTGAGCAGGCGACGGCCGACCGCAGTCCCAGCATGAGCGTGGCTCCCGCCGGGCAGGCACCACGGGTCAGCTTTGCCGGCATTCCCCTGGGCCATGAGTTCACTTCCCTGGTGCTGGCCCTGCTGCAGGCCGGCGGCCATCCGTCCAAGGCGGCGCCGGAGCTGCTGGAGCAGATCCGCAATCTCAAGGGTGAGTTTCATTTTGAAACCTATATTTCCCTGTCCTGCCAGAACTGTCCGGATGTGGTCCAGGCGCTGAACCTGATGGCGAACCTGAACCCCAACATCACCCATGTGATGATTGACGGCGCCCTGTTCCAGGATGAGGTTAACGAACGCCAGATCATGGCGGTGCCCGCGGTGTACCTGAACGGTGAACATTTCGGTCAGGGTCGCATGACCCTGGAAGAGATTGTCGGCAAACTCGATACCGGTGCCGCCGAGCGTCAGGCCGCCGAGCTCAACGAGCAGGATCCCTTTGACGTACTGGTGGTGGGTGGTGGCCCGGCCGGTGCCGCGGCGGCCATTTACGCCGCCCGCAAGGGCGTGCGCACGGCACTGGTGGCCGAACGCTTTGGCGGCCAGGTCATGGATACCGTTGGCATTGAGAATTTTATCTCCGTGCCCTATACCGAAGGCCCGAAACTGGCCGCCAGCCTGGAGCAACACGTCAAGGAGTACGATGTCGAGCTGGTGACCAACCAGCGCGCCGCCGGCATTCAACGGGGCGAGCTGATAGAAGTGCCGCTGGCCAGCGGTGCCGTGCTCAAAAGCAAGTCGGTCATACTCGCCACCGGTGCCCGCTGGCGCGAGCTGAACGTGCCCGGGGAAGCCGAGTACCGCACCAAGGGCGTGGCCTATTGCCCCCACTGCGACGGCCCCTTCTTCAAGGGCAAGCGCGTGGCCGTGGTCGGTGGTGGCAATTCAGGTATTGAGGCGGCCATCGATCTGGCGGGCATCGTCGAGCATGTGACCGTACTGGAATTTGCCGACACCCTGCGCGCCGACGAGGTGCTGCAACGCAAGGCTCGCTCCATGGGCAATATCGACATCATCATGAATGCCCAGACCAGCGAGGTGCTGGGGGATGGCAACAAGGTGACCGGCATGCAGTATACCGACAGGGTCAGCGGCGACAGCAAGCGCCTGGATGTGGCGGGTATCTTTGTGCAGATCGGCCTGGTACCCAACACCGAATTTCTGCAAGGCTCGGAAGTGGAGCTGAGCCGCACCGGCGAGGTGATCATTGACGCCCGTGGCGCCACCTCCATGACCGGGGTGTTCGCCGCCGGCGATGCCACGACCGTGCCCTACAAGCAGATCATCATCTCCATGGGAGCCGGTGCCACCGCCGCCCTGGGCGCCTTTGATCATCTGATCCGCTCATAAGCCCGTGAGGGGTGAGGAGTGAGGTGAAAAGCCTTGAACTCCTCCCCCTGACTCCTCACGATTTTTTATCCTTTCTGCAGCTGGGCCTTGAGGTTGGGCGGGGTGCCCTTGATGGTCAGGGTATCGGTAGCCGCATCATACTCAATGCGCTCACCCAGCAGTTTCTGATCAAAGCTGATGGTCAGCCCGCCCCCCGAGCCCACGTATTTGGTCAGGCCCTTGAGGGCCGAACGGTCTACCGGAAACCGCTCTTCCAGCGCATATTCCTCACTGACAAACTGATAAAAGTCGAGATCGTCATCGGCGCCCAGTTCTGCCGACAGCTCACGCAGCTCCAGCTCCTCACCTTCCTTCAGTTGCTCCCGGCAGTACTTGCTGATGGTCGCCTTGCTCTGCAGCTTTTCTTCCTGGCTGAGCTGGCGGGCATCGCAGTATTCGTCCACCGCCTTCATCAGGCCCTGGCTCTGGGCTTTGGGATCCATGCCCTCGACACAGGACAGAAAGTTGAGAAAGAAGTCCGATACCTTGCGTCCGGCCCGCCCCTTGATAAAGGAGAAATAACGTTTTGACTCCGGCCGGGTCTGCAGTTCGGTCAGATCCAGCCGCGCCGCCAGCTGCATGCGCCCCAGATCCAGATAACTGGCCCGGCTTACATCGAGCTGTTCGGTCACGGTCACACTGTCCTTGTTGTCGAGCAGGGCAATCAGCAGGTAATGGGCGCCCAGCCACTGGTAGCGCACAAACAACAGCACGCCCTCTTCCTGCATGTCCAGCCGGTTCAGCTCCGCCAGCAGCCGTTCGGCGGCCTGGTGCGAAAAGGCCGCAAAGCCCAGGCTTTGATCTTCCATGCGCCGCACCAGATCCCGAAAGCCGGTATCCTCGTCGCTGAAGTGGCCGAATACCTTGCCGGCCTTGGTGTTGTAGATATGATGCAGCTCGCCCATTAGCTCGGTCACGGCCGGTCCCGCGGCCAGTTCGTCGTCTCGCCGGGCGAGTGCAACCTGTCCCTGTTCATTCAAAAACAGGGAATGCACTATGATGTGTTCGATGTCCAGGCTCATGTCAGATTGCCATAGAGTTGCCGTTAGGGGTGGGGTATTATAGACACCCTGTTATCAAGTTAAATGATTGAACGCCCATGCCTGTGATTTCCAAGTACGACAAACAATTCGACCAACTGCTGAGCGAGCTGGAGGCGGTCATGGACAAGCACCAGGCGCCGGCGGATCTGCGCCTGATGGTACTGGGCAACCTGGCCACCCATGTGATCAATCATCAGGTGGCCCCCAGCCAGCGCAAGGCCATTGCCGACAAATTTGCCAGTGTGCTGACCTCCTCGGTCGACACCCAGAAAGGGGCGCATTAAGCGCCTTTTCCGTTCTCGCCAACAGCAACGTCATGGTTGAAACCGGTCCCCTTTATCGCGACAACGTCTCCCGGCTAATCGGCTGGGGTCACTGGTTCGTGTTTTTCAACATTCTGCTGGCCATGGCGGTGTCTACCCGCTATCTGTTTGCCGCCGGCCTGCCCGACAGCGCCCTTGGCATCGGCTATATGCTGGTGAGCTGGGTGGGACATTTCGCCTTCCTCACCTTTTGCACCTACCTGCTGACCCTGTTTCCGCTGACCTTTCTGGTGCCAAAGCTGCGGGCGGTGCAGCTAATGGGCGCGGGACTGGCCACCGGCGCCCTCACCCTGCTACTGGTGGACACTCAGGTCTTCAGCCTGTTCGGCTTTCACCTCAACCCCTCGGTGTGGCGGTTGTTGCTGGATCAGGCCCAGGCGGAAGGAGCGCCGGGCTGGGGCTGGCTGTTTGCCTGGGTCCCCTTGCTGTTTGTGGCCGAGCTGTGGCTGGCATCCTGGTTGTGGCGCTGGAGTCCGCGCCGCTCGCGCAGCCTGTCCCGGCCGCTGACCCTGCCCCTGCTGGTGTGTTTTTTCCTGACCCACAGCGTGCATATCTGGGCCGACGCCACCCTGTATACGCCCATTACCCTGCAAAAGGCCAACTTTCCCCTGTCCTACCCCATGACCGCCAAAAGCTTTTTGATAAAGCAGGGCTGGCTGGACGAAGAGGAATACCGGCAACGCTCGCAACAGCTGACCGGCAGCCCGCAACAACGGCTCAATTATCCGCTGCGTCCCCTGTCGGTGCAGCCCGCGGAGCAGGCTCCCAATATTTTACTGGTGGTGGCCGACGGCCTGCGTGCCGATCAGCTCGACGACATTACCATGCCCAACCTGAGCCGCTTTGCCGACCGCCACCTGCGCTTTGACAATCATCTCAGCGCCGGCAACCGGCCGGAGCCGGCGCTGTTCAGCCTGTTCTACAGCCTGCCAGCCCACTACCGGCAGGAGGCAGAGCTGGAGCGCAAGGCCCCGGTACTGATCGACGAACTGCAACGCCAGGACTACCGCCTGGGGCTTTTTGTCAGCGGGGGCACCGGCTCGGCCCTGTATCGGGATGCCATTTTCACCACCCTGCGCAGCCCGGGTGAACAGCCCGCCGTGGGCGGGGCCGAAGGCGATCGACTGGCGCTGGGGCGGTTTGCCGGCTGGCTGGCCGACGGGCAGGACGACCGGCCCTGGTTTTCCTTTGTCTATCTCGACGCCCTCAACGCCCTGTCGCTGCCCGATGGCATGAACGGGCCGTTTCAGCCGTCGCTGGAGCGGCTTAACCCGGCCGAACCCTATCGCAGCGAGCAGCACGATGCCCTGCTCAACCGTTACCGCAATGCCGCCTTTTACACGGATCAACTGCTGGGTGGGCTGCTTGGCCTGCTGCAGGGTGTGGAGCGGAATACCATAGTGGTGGTGACCTCGGGCCACGGCATGGAGTTCAACGACAACGGCAACAACACCTGGGGCTTTGGCAATGCCTATTCCCCAGCACAGCTACAGGTTCCCCTGGTGGTGGCCTGGCCCGGACGAGAAGCCCCCGAGCGCTTTGCCCACCCCACCAGCCACCTGGATCTGGCCCCCACCCTGCTGCAGCAGGCGCTGGGGGTGAACAGCCCGCTGCGCAGCTATGCCAGTGGCCAGTCACTGTTTACGGTGCGGGAAAGCCGCTGGCGACTGGCCTCGGATGAAGAGGAATATGCCATTTTCCAGGGCAGCGACATCACCCTGTTCAACCGCCAGGGCGATCTGCAACTGCTGGATGCCGGCAGTTACCGGGCGCGGGAGGAAGCCAACCCGGAGCTGACCCTGCTGATGCAGGTGATGAACGAGCTGAACCGGTTTCAGGGCAAATAACCGGGATTAGGGATTAGGGATTAGGGATTAGGGATTAGGGATTAGGGAATGGTTATTGAGTGCTGCTCCCAAGTCACCAGTCCCTAACCTTCGTTATTCGGTGTTCAGTCCAGAACCCGGCGGGCCTGCCAGTAACGGCTTTTCCAGTACACATTGTCGAGTCTGGAGATGGTCACCCCGACACTGGAAGAAGCATGGGCAAACTTGCCGTTGCCAATGTAAACGCCGTTGTGTTGCGTGCTGCGGCCGGTACGGAAGAACACCAGATCACCCGGACGCAGCTGCTCCCGCTCCACCTCGCGCCCCAGGTTTACCTGCTCGTATGTGCTGCGCGGCAGCTCCATGCCAAAGGCTTCCTGGTAGAGGGCCTGGGTAAAGGCAGAGCAGTCGATGCCGTCCGCCCCCTCACCGCCAAAGCGATAGGGCACGCCCCGCCAGCGCTGATAGACCTGATGCAGGTTGGTGAGGGTGGCCGCCGATCTGGCCGGTTTCATGGGCTCGGTACTGATGCTGTAAGTCAGGGAAGAAGACGGTTTTCTACCAGCCATCTTTTTACCTGACTTCTCATCCGGTGTGCTGCTGCACCCGGCCATCAGAAGCAGACTGCCGATAACAATGACTTTCTTTATCATATGGATAATGGCAACCAATTGATGAACTCAAAGATACTAGTCCAGAACCCCGGTATTTTGCAAAGCAGAAAATGAGTAAAAACAAGGATATTGGCGCCGAACTGCTGATTTGTGACGCATCGGCGATAAAAACACCATCAACTGCCTTAAAAACGCTCTCTTCCGCCGAACAGGAGCGCCTGGCGACCATGCAGCATTCCTTGCAGGCTCAGTTATTCCTGCTGGGCCGCTACCTGCTGCGCCATTGTCTGGGCGCGCGCCTGGGAGTGCCGCCGGCACGGCTCGACATTCGCCTGAACGACAAGGGCAAGCCCGCCCTGGTCGAGGGCGGCTGGCAGTTTAACCTGAGCCACAGCGGTCCGCTGCTGGCGCTGGCGTTCAGCCCCGTCGCGGCGGTGGGGGTAGATCTGGAAAGCCGGCGCCTGCCGCCCGATCGCATCGCCCGGCTGGCCCGGCGCTACCTGGCCGGCGACGAGCAAGCCTGGCTGGCCAGCAGCCGCAGTCCCGAAGCGGACTTTCAGCAACTGTGGACGGTCAAGGAAGCCGTGCTCAAGGCCGACGGCGGCGGCATTGCCCATAATCTGGATAAGGTAGTGTGGCAGCCCGGCGAGCCCCTCGCCCGCTTTCATAAACGTGCCTACCGGCTCTATCAGGGGCATGCGGCCGGCGCCAGCCTGACCCTGGCGGTGGCTGGCGAGACCGCCGGACTGCGCCTGCTGAGCCCGGCGGATTGCGCCCCTGAACTTGAAATAACGGGTCCGCAACCCAATCTAGCCATAAACCCCTAAAGAGGCTTCTCAATGTTCGTTGATATCACGGTAGAGAATTTTCAGCAGGCGCTGATCCAGGCGTCCATGAGCAAAACGGTGGTGATCTTTTTCCACGCCGATCAGGTGCCCGAGTGCCAGCCCATGCGCGCCCAGGTGGAGCAACTGATCGGTGCCGACAACGGTCAGGTGGATCTGGCCCGGGTGGATGTGGCCGACCCGCAGCTGCAAAGCCTCGCCATGCAGCTGGGCCTGCAGGCGCTGCCGGCCCTGGTGGCGTTCAAGGACGGCCAGCCGGTGGACATGCTGGAAGGCCCGCAGGACGATGCCGCCCTTAACACCTTCCTCAAGCCCTACCTGCCCGACGAGGCGGCACAGCTGCTGGATCAGGCCAAGCAAATGCTGGGCATGGATCCCCAGGCCGCCTATGGCCTGCTGCAACAGGCCCGGGTACTCAATGACAGCGCCGCCATTCGCCTGACCCTGGCCGAGACCGCCCTGGCCCTGAACAAGCTGGAAGAAACCCGGCAGTTGCTCGACACCATCGGCATGGCGGATCAGGACAGCCAGTACCAGCATGTGCTGGCCCGGCTGGAGCTGGCAGAAGAAGCCGCCGACAGCCCCGAGCTGCGCGAGCTGGAACAAAAGCTGGCCGCCACTCCCGACAGCCTGGAGTTAAAGGAAGAGCTGGCGGTGCAGTATTTTCAGGCCGGCCGTCAGGAAGAAGCGCTGCAGTTGCTGATCGAGATCCTGCAGCGGGATCTGTCCTTTGGCGAAGCCAAGAAGCACTTGCTGGATATGCTGACCAGCATGGGTGCCGATCCGGTGGCGTCCCGCTATCGCCGCAAGCTGTACAGCATGCTGTATTAAGCGGTGAAATGTGAGGGGAAAGGAGCGAAGAGTTCGTCTCCTCCCCCTCACTGTTCACCCCTCACCGGCGTTACCAGCTGGCGCCGATCACCAGCACTACCAGCAGCGGGCACACCAGCCGCACATACCAGGGCCAGATGCGCCAGAACAGGCTGTCGGACAGCGCCGGCGTCCCCTTCACCAGCTCGTCAAACAATTTGGCCCGCCCCCACATCCAGCCGCCCAGCACGCAGAAGCCCAGGCCCACCAGGGGCTGAATGTTCTGGGTGGACAGCCGTATCACAAAACCGAACAGGGTGCCGAAGTTCAGGCAGATCACCACACTGAACAACGCCAGGGCGCTGCCCAGCAGCCAGGTCATGCGCGGCCGCGAGGTGCCGAACCGCTCGGTGGCATAAGACACCGGCACCTCCAGCATGGAAATGGATGAAGTCAGCGCGGCAATGGCCATCAGCACAAAGAACACCAGTGCCATCAGCATGCCCACCGGGCCCATGCTGTCAAACAGCGCCGGCAACACCTGAAACACCAGGGTGTCGCTGCTCAGCAGGCTGCCGTCATCGGCATAGATGGTCACGCCGTGGTTCATGGCCACAAACATCGCCGGCAGGATCACCAGGCCCGCCAGAAAGGCCACCCCGGTATCGATCAGGGTCACCTGAAAGGCGGTGGTGGGAATGCTTTCCTGCCGGCTCAGGTAGGAGCCGTACATCAACATGGAACAGCCGCCGATGGTGAGGGAAAAAAACGCCTGCCCCATGGCGCTGATCAGCAGCTGGCCGTCCATCACCTTGCTGAAGTCGGGCACCAGGTAGTGGCGCAGCCCTTCCATGGCGCCGTCCTGAGTGAGGATATAGCCAAACAGCAGCACAAACAGCACAAACAGCGCCGGCATCAGCCGGGCCGACCAGCGCTCTATGCCCCGGCGCACCCCGGCCTGCACCACCAGAATGGTGAGCAGATAAAACACCAGGGTCCAGACGATATTGCGGCCCAGGCCAAAGGCCTCCAGCCACTCGGTGGCCGCCGGCCAGCCCAGCATGCGGGTGACGCTGGCGGCCAGAAAGGCCATCAGCCAGCCCGCCACTATGGCATAAAATGACAGCACCAGGCTCGGCACCAGCATGCCGGCATAACCCACCAGCCCCGCCAGGGACTGCTGCAACGGGCTTTTACCCAGTTTGCGTACCGCATCCACCGGGTTGGCCTGGCCATGGCGGCCGATGGCCACCTCCATCACCAGCATGGGAAAGGCCAGGGCAAACACCAGCACCAGATAGGTCACCAGAAAGGCGCCACCGCCGTTGCTGGCCGCCTGGGTGGGGAAGCCCCAGATGTTACCCAGGCCCACCGCCGCTCCCGCGGCCGCCATGATAAACCCGAAGCGGGAGGCGAAATGTTCTCTCACTTTGTATTCCTTGCTATTGATAACGATTGGCGTCAGGCCGGCCCGGCCGCGGCCTCATCATGATGGGGCCAGGCGTTGATCACCGCCTTGACCAGGGTGGCCAGGGGAATGGCGAAAAACACGCCCCAGAAGCCCCAGAGGCCGCCAAACACCAGCACCGCCACGATAATGGCAATGGGGTGCAGGTTGACCGCCTCGGAAAACAGGATGGGCACCAGCACGTTGCCGTCCAGCGCCTGAATAATGGCGTAGGCCACCATCAGGTAGAAGAAGGGGGCGGCAAAGCCCCATTGAAACAGCCCCACCATGGCCACCGGCACGGTGGCGGCGGCGGCGCCGATATAGGGGATCAGTACCGAGAATCCCACCAGTACCGCCAGCAGCAGGGCATAGTTAAGCCCCAGCAGCATAAAGGTGACATAGCTGACACCGCCGACGATCAGGATTTCAATGACCTTGCCGCGCACATAGTTGGCGATCTGCACGTTCATCTCGTGCCACACGCGGGAGATCAGCTCCCGGTTACGAGGCAGAAAGCGGCGCATGCTCTGCAGCAGCGCCGGTTTGTCCTTGAGCATGAAGAACACCAGCACCGACACCAGAATGAGGTACACCATCAGTACCGCCACATTGGTCAGCGAGCTGATGGAAACGCTCAGTATGGCGTCGGCCGAGCCCACCAGCCGGCCGCGCAGATCGTTGAGCAGGTTTTGCATCAGGGTAACGTCCACCAGCTCCGGATACTCCTCGGGCAGGGTCAGCAGCACCTCCTGGGCCCGGTTGATCATGGTGGGCACTTCCCGCGCCAGGTTGACACTCTGGTTGAGAATGGACGGTACCAGGCTGACCAGCGACAGCACCAGCAACACCGCAAACATCAGCAACACCACCCCGGCCGCCGGCCCTCTGCCCAACCCCAGCCGGCGCAGGCGGCCCACCGGCCATTCCAGCAGGTAGGCAATCACCACGGCGGCGAAAAACGGCGCCAGTATGCGCCCCATGAAATACACCACCACAAAACCGAACAGCAGCAGCAAAAACAGCACCACCGCCCCCGGATCGGAAAACCGCTGCCGATACCAGTGCTTGAGAACATCCAACATGCAGAGCTTCCTTATGAGTGTTTGGTGACGATGAGTACCAGCTGTTCGGGGCAGTCCGTGACGACCTCAACTCCCTGGCCGGTGCGCACAAGATAGGCGGGAATGTCCCGGCGCGAGCCGGTGTCGGTCAGCCGCAGCCACAGTCGCTGGCGGGCCCCGGCCGACTTCAGCCAGAGTTTCAGCTCCAGCAATGGCTGCGGGCAACGCAGCGCGCCGGCGTCCAGGCGGTCCATACTCATCCTTTGTAAAAAGAAGGCATTATCCCTCGCCTGCCAGCGCCAAACAATGCTTGTTCCACTCAAGGCGGACAGTTATTCTGCCGATCTGCATTCAGCAAGGAACAAGCCCACATGATGTACCGCACCCTTTCACTGGCGCTGGCAATGGCGCTGACGGCGGCCCAGCCCGCTCAGGCCGATAACAGCCTGCCCGACATAGGCACCGCCGGGGTCAGCGCCATGTCGGTGGAGCGGGAAGTGCGCTTTGGCGACGCCTTTAGCCGCTTCGCCCGGGCCAATCAGCCGGTGGTGGACGATCCGGTGCTGAATGAATACATCTCCGATCTGGGGCTGAAGCTGTTGTCCCAGGCCGACTCGGTGCGTTTTCCCTTTCGCTTTCTGCTGATTCGGGATGACAGCATCAACGCCAGCGCCTTTCTCGGCGGCGTGGTGCAGCTGCATACCGGGCTGTTCCTGTACGCGGAAAGTGAAAGCGAACTGGCTTCGGTGCTGGCCCACGAAATCACCCACGTCACCCAGCGCCACATTGCCCGCTACCTGGAATCCCAGTCCCGCGGCACCCCCCTGACCATTGCCGGCCTGGTGGGCTCGGTGGCGCTGGCGGTGGTCAACCCCCAGGCGGGCATGGCCGCCCTGCAGACCACCCTGGGGCTGCGTATGCAGTCGGCCATCAACTACACGCGGGACAACGAATTCGAGGCCGATCGGCTGGGCCTGCGCCTGCTGTACAACGCCGGCTTTGATCCCAACGCCATGGCCGGCTTTTTTCAGAAGCTCTCTGACAAGTACCAGTTTGCCAGCACCCCGCCCCAGATGCTGCTGACCCACCCGCTGCCCGCCAGCCGTATCGCCGAGGCCCGTAGCCGGGCGGCGGAATATGCCGCCCGGCCGTTGTCGCCCTCGCTTGACTTTCAACTGGCCAAGGCCCGCATCATGGTGCGGCTGCAACAGGCCGGCACCACGGAGCAACACCGGTATTTTGAGCAGCAGATAAAGGCCGGCGGTGCCTGGTTGCCCGACGCCGCCCGCTACGGCCAGGCCCTGGGGCTGATGGAAATCAACCAGCATCAGCAGGCCCGGACCCTGCTGATGCAGCTGGCCGAGCGTCACGGCGGCAACCTGTTCGTGCTCGACGCCCTGACCGATGTAGACAACGCCGAAGGCCGCCACGAGGCCGCCATCGCCCGGCTGGAGCAGGCCCGCCGGCGCCTGCCTGACAATACCGTGATCATGATTAACCTGGCCGACAGCCTGCTGCAGGCCGGCCGCAATCAGGACGCCGCCGCCCTGCTCGACGATTACCTGCGCCGCCGGCCCGATGCCGCCCTGGCCTGGGAGCTGCTGGCCCAGTCCCTGCGCCCGCTCAGCGACGAGTCCGCGTTTCGCCGGGCCCAGGCCGAGCTGGCCGCACTCAAGGGCCGCTACGACGTGGCGGTGCAGCAAATGGAACTGGCCGCCACCCTGTCTCAGGACGCCATGCAGCGGGCCCGCCTCGGCGCCCGGCTGGAACAACTGCGCCAGCAGCAGCAGGAATGGGACGCGCTGAGGAACTAAGGCTCGGGACCGGGGACTGGAAAAGTGTACGGTCGTAGGTTGCCGATAAGCGGAGCGAATCGCAACACGCAGGCGGCGGTGGAATGTTGGAATTCGCTGCGCTCATTCCAACCTACCTCGGTTCTGCCAATAACGACACACAAGTCCCTAACCCCTAGTCCTTACTCCCCCAATAATGATGCTGCCAGCGTGCAATATCCTCCGCCTTGAGCTCCCCCTGATGGCGCTCTGCCAGCTTGCCGTCGGGATCGAGCACAAAGGTGGTGGGCAACACTCGGGGCAGCTCAAAGGGCCAGGGCCCTTCCAGGCCGGCCGCCACCGGCACGCGAATGGCCAGGCGCTGCTGCAGTTGTTGCAGCGCCTGGGCCGGCATGGCATCAAAGCTTACCGCCAGCACCGCCGGTCCGGCCGCGTCATTCAGGGCATTGAGCAGGGGCAGCTCCCGCAGGCAGGGGGCACACCATTCGGCAAAATAGTTCACCACCAGCCAGTCTCCCCGGTAATCGGCCAGCCGCCGCTGCTCGCCATCGGCCAGGGTCAGGGTGGCCGCCTCGCGGCAGCCGGCCAGCACCAGCACCATCGTCAAAACCCAGAGCGGAAGTTTGCTCATTGCGCTTTTCCTTCTATACAATGCCCGCAGCCACGCCACAGGAGTGAATAATGAGTCTGTTTATCTATCATAATCCCCGCTGCTCCAAAAGCCGGGAGACCCTGGCCCTGCTGCAGGACAAGGGACTTGAGCCCGAGGTGATCAAATACCTGGACACCCCGCCTTCCGCCGATCAGCTGAAAACCCTGCTGACCCAGCTGGGCATGGCCTCGGCCCGCCAGCTCATGCGCACCAAGGAAGAGGTATACAAGACCCTGGGACTGGCGGACGTGACCGACGAGAAGGCGCTGCTTGAAGCCATGGTCGCCAACCCCAAACTGATTGAGCGCCCCATTGTAGTGTGCAACGGCAAGGCCGCCCTGGGTCGTCCGCCCGAGCAAGTACTGGATATTCTGTAATGACTACCGCCTTCGCCCGCAAGCTGGCGCTTACCGGTTATCTCGGCCTGATCGTCTGGGTGGCGCTCTGGCATGGCCTGTTGTCACCGCATCCGGAGCTGGGTGCCGGCTTTATGCTGACCATGTGGCTGCCCTGGCTGTTTATTCCGATGCGGGGCATGCTCAAGGGCAATCCCTATACGCACGCCTGGGCGGTGTTTCTGATCATGCCCTACTTTCTGCACTCCCTGACCCTGCTGTGGGTGGATGAGGGAGAACGCTGGCTGGCGCTGGTTGAGCTGCTGCTGGCCACCCTGATGTTCGTGGGCAACAGCTACTACGCCAAGCTGCGCGGCCGCGAGCTGGGCCTGAGTATTCGCAAGAAGAAAAAGGATTAACGACTAGGGACTAGGGATCAGGGACTGGGGATTGGCTTGTAGGCCCGGCTTTAGCCGGGCAAATAAAGCCACATTCGGTGCTGCGCTCAAATAACGCGCCCCGATAAATCGGGGCCTACACCGCCGTCACACCAGGCATGACCCGGAGTCAATGGCATATAGCAATAGGTTGTGATAAGCGAAGCGAATCCCAACCTACGGAGCTCCCCAATCCCTATTCCCCAGCCCCTCGATTTAAAGCCCCAGTATTTCCCGAGTAAAGGGCAGGCTCAGCTTGCGCCTTGCCTGAAAGGAAGCGTTGTCGAGCAGATCCAACGCCGCCAGCAGGGTGCTCATGTCCCGGGACAGCCGGCTCAGCAGCAGCCGGCCCACGTCGGTGGGCAGCTTGAAGCCACGCAGCTCGGCGCGCAGCTGCAGGGCGCTGAGCTTGCCTTCGTCATCCAGGGTTTTCAGCTGATAGGCCACGCCCCAGTCCAGCCGCGACGCCAGATCCGGCAGCCCCAGGCCCAGATTACGGGACGGTGCCGAGGCGCTGATCACCAGGGTGCCCAACGCCCGCTCCCGCCGGCGATTGAAGAAGTTGAACACCGCCCGCTCCCACTCATCGATCCCGGCAATGGCATCCAGGTTGTCGAGGCACACCAGCGGCAGCAGCTCCATGCCGTCGAGCAGACTCGGCGACATGCGCCGGTGGGCGTGCAGGGGCAGGCAGGTGGCCGCCTCACCGCTGGCGTTGACTTCGGCGCAGGTGGCATGGAGCAGATGGGAGCGGCCGGAGCCGGGCTGGCCCCAGAGGTAGATCACCTCGTCGCCCTGCCCCAGGGCGGCGTTTTTGAGGGCGGTGATCAGCTGGGCATTGTCGCCCGGATAGAAGCTGGCAAAGGTTTCATCATCGGGCAGCTGCACCGCCAGGGCCAGCTGGGCCGGTTGCTGTGCATCACCGTCACGGCTCACCGGGGCGCCTCCGCCAGCCGGTAACGATGCTCACCCAGGGCACTGAGGCCGGCGCCGGCCAGCAGGCCCTGTACCGCACCAGCGGGGCCCGACAGCATCAGCTTAAGCCGAACTTCATCGCCGGCACTGTCCAGCAACTGCACACCACTCACGCCGTCCAGCGCCGCCAGCCGTTGCTGCAGGCGAACGGTGTCGGCGAAATGCCGCAGGCCGGTCACCACCAGGATGTACTCTCCCGGGGCATGGGCGCCGGCCTGCAACGCCTCGGCCGGCGCCTGATTGACCGGGGCCGGTGCACGCTGAACGCCCTGATGGGTCACCCAGTAATCGTTGACCGCCGCCAGCACGCCGGCCGGATCACCGGCTTGACCCTGGGCCAGGGGGGGCTCGCCATCCCGGGAAAACAGCCGCCAGTCCAGCTGACCACCCCGTTGCTGTACCGCCAGCCAGAGCTCGGCGCCATAGCGGCGGCTGGCCTCGGTCAGGGCGCCATTCTGCAGCAGGGCGTCCTTGTTCACCTGCAGGTGCTCCTGCAGATCCCACAGCGGCCACAAAATCGGCACGGCAAAATCGCTGCCGGCCCGGCGCCAGCCGGTGGTCATGGTATCGAGGGCACGTTGGCCGTTAACCTGCCACACCAGCAGCGATGGCCGTGGCCCGGTCCAGGCCTTGAGCCCGGCGCTTTCCAGCAGGGGCAACAGTTCGCCCCGCTCAAAACGCACTCGATAGCCACCGCCGGTCTGCTCGTCTTCACGGTAACGGGCGCCGTTCTCACGTATTTCGTCCCGTACCCAGGACGCCTCGGCCGCACTGCCTGCCAGCCGGGCCAGCAACACATCCACCGCCTGTTCCCGGGCCAGTTTTCGGCTGTAGGGGGCAGGATCGAGGGTCACCTCGAACACGGACGCGGCCGACACGCCGGCGAAACCCAGCAGCATCAGCGACAGCAGCAATTGTTTCAGCATGACTTGGCCATTGTCGAAAATCGGGCGCTCATGATAACCACTGACCGGGACTCATGCCAGAATCAATGGGGCCGCTCCCTGGGCAGCACCAGGTTCAGCAGAATGCCGACAATGCCGCACAGGCTGATGCCCTGCAGGCTGAAATCACCGATGCCAAAGGCCATGCCGCCGATGCCGAACACCAGGATCACCGCCACGATGCACAGGTTGCGGGCCTGAGACAGATCAACCTGATGCTTGATCAGGCTGTTGAGGCCAACGGTGGCGATGGAGCCGAACAGCAAGATCATGATGCCGCCCATCACCGGCACCGGAATGCTCTGCATCAGGGCGCCGAACTTGCCCACAAAGGCCAGGGCAATGGCAAAACCGGCGGCCCAGGTCATGATCACTGGGTTGAAGTTCTTGGTCAGCATCACGGCGCCGGTCACCTCGGAGTAGGTGGTGTTGGGCGGGCCGCCAAACAGGGAGGCGGCACCGGTGGCCAGGCCGTCTCCCAGCAGGGTGCGGTGCAGGCCGGGCTTTTTCAGATAGTCCTTGCCGGTCACCGAGCCGATGGCCAGCACATCACCAATGTGCTCAATGGCCGGGGCAATGGCCACCGGAATCATGAACAGCACCGCCTGCCAGTTCCACTCCGGCGCCACAAAGTTGGGCAGGGAGAACCAGGGCGCATCCCGCACCGGAGAAAAGTCCACCACGCCCATGGCCAGGGCCATGCCATAACCCACGGCAATGCCGGCGGTGATGGGCACCAGCCGGAACACACCCTTGGCCAGGGTGGACACCAGCAGGGTGGTAATGAGGGAGCCCAGCGACAACCACAACGCGGTGTCGTGCGCCACCAGCACGGCACTGCCGTCACCGCTCTTGCCGATGGCCATGTTTACCGCCATGGGCGCCAGGCCCAGGCCAATCACCATGATCACCGGGCCCACTACCACGGGGGGCAGCAGCCGGGTCAGCAAGGCAGTGCCGCGCCAGCGCACCAGCTGGCTGAGCAGCACATACATGATCCCCGCCGCCATCAGGCCACTCATGGTGGCGGGAATACCCCAGGTCTGCACGCCATAAAGAATGGGCGCGATAAAGGCAAAGGAGGACGCCAGAAAAATCGGCACCTGGCGTTTGGTACAGATCTGAAACACCAGGGTACCGATACCGGCGGTGAACAGTGCCACATTGGTATCCAGGCCGGTGATCAGCGGCATCAGCACCAGGGCGCCAAAGGCCACAAACAACATCTGGGAGCCGGCCAGGGCCTGACGCAAGGGGGTGTGCACCGCCGGCTGGCCGGGCGCCAGCTCCTGAGTGCGTTCAGCGGGATTCATTTGTTACAACCTCAAACAGCAGAAAAAAACCGGCCTGGGCCGGTTTTAAATGAACTTACTTGGTACCAAAAATCTTGTCGCCGGCATCGCCGAGGCCGGGAATGATATAGCCGTGCTCATCGAGGCGCTCGTCCACCGAGGCGCAATACAGCTCCACGTCAGGGTGGGCCGCTTCCAGCGCCTTGACCCCTTCCGGGGCGGCCACCAGCACGATTACCTTGAAATTGGTACAGCCGTGCTGCTTAAGCAGATCGATGGTGGCGATCATGGAGCCGCCGGTAGCCAGCATGGGATCCACGATCAGCGCCAGACGCTCGTCGATATGACTGACCAGCTTGTTGAAATAGGACACCGGCTGCAGGGTCTCCTCGTCCCGGTATACCCCCACCACGCTTACCCGGGCGCTCGGCATGTGCTCGAGCACGCCGTCCATCATGCCCAGGCCGGCCCGCAGAATGGGCACTACGGTGACCTTCTTGCCCTTGAGCTGATCCACCTCGGTGGCGCCGGTCCAGCCATTGATGGTGGTTTTTTCGGTTTCAAAATCGGCAGTGGCTTCGTAGGTCAGCAGGCTGCCGACTTCCTTTGCCAGTTCACGAAAGCGTTTGGTGCTGATGTCGGCTTCCCGCATCAGACCCAGCTTGTGTTTAACCAAAGGGTGCTTGACCTCAACGACTTTCATCAACAACTTCTCCCGACGCACTAAATAACGGACACAAAAAACCGCGGAACTCTAGCATAAAATAGCGCTCGGCGGCAGACTTTCAGGAGTAATTTTAGCAAAAGACCATGCCGGCCGGCGGCCCTGCCGCGGATTGCCCGCGACGTCCTTGAGCCGCTGCCAGTGGCACTGCTTCCCGCATTAAATTAGAATAGCCGCCGAAACACTTACCCGGGCTGGCCACGGTGCCAAAGAGCACCGGGCGGGCTCAACACCAATGACAAGGTAACAACACGTGACGCAGAACAAACCCCTGAGCTACAAAGACGCCGGTGTCGACATCGACGCCGGCAACGCCCTGGTTGAACGCATCAAGGGCGTCAGCCGCCGCACCCAGCGCCCGGAAGTCATGGGCGGCCTCGGGGGCTTTGGCGCCCTGTGCCAGCTGCCCACCGGTTACAAGGAGCCGGTACTGGTGGCCGGCACCGACGGCGTGGGCACCAAGCTGCGCCTGGCCATTGACCTCAAGCGTCATCAGGGCGTGGGCGTGGATCTGGTGGCCATGTGCGTCAACGATCTGATCGTGCAGGGCGCCGAGCCGCTGTTCTTTCTCGACTACTACGCCACCGGCAAGCTCGATGTAGACACCGCCGCCGACGTGGTGACCGGCATTGGTGAAGGGTGTGAGCTGAGCGGCTGTGCCCTGATCGGCGGTGAAACCGCGGAAATGCCCGGCATGTACGAGGCCGGCGACTACGATCTGGCAGGATTTTGTGTGGGCGTGGTTGAGAAAAGCGGCATTATCGACGGTTCCAAAGTAGCCTCGGGCGACGCCCTGATCGCCTTAGGCTCCAGTGGCCCGCACTCCAACGGCTATTCCCTGATCCGCAAGATCCTGGAAGTCAGCCAGGCCGATCTGAATCAGCCCCTGGGCGACGCCACCCTGGCCGACGCGCTGATGGCCCCCACTCGCATCTACGTCAAGCCGGTGCTGGAGCTGATCAAGCAGTTCGACATTCACGCCCTGAGCCACATCACCGGCGGCGGTTTCTGGGAAAACATTCCCCGCGTACTGCCCGAGAGCGCCAAGGCGGTGATCGACGGCGCCAGCTGGCAGTGGCCCGAGGTATTCACCTGGCTGCAGCAGGCAGGCAACGTCGAAACCCATGAAATGTACCGCACCTTCAACTGTGGTGTGGGCATGGTCATTGCCCTGCCCGCCGACCAGGCCGACGCCGCGGTCCAGTTCATGCAAGACGCCGGCGAAAACGCCTGGGTCATCGGCCGTATCGAACAGGCCGCCGAGGGCGCCGAGCAGGTCGAAATCAAATGAAACGCATCCTGGTGCTGATCTCCGGCAACGGCAGCAACCTGCAGGCCCTGCTGGATCAGGCGGCCGCAGGCCGCCTGGGCGGCGAAGTGGTGGCGGTGATCAGCAACAAGGCCGACGCCTATGGCCTGGAGCGGGCTCGCGCGGCCGGCGTGGCCACCGAGGTGCTGCCGGGCCGGGACTTTGCCGACCGGGACAGTTTTGACGCCGCGCTGCGGCAGCGGATCGACGGTTACACCCCGGATCTGGTGGTGCTGGCCGGCTTTATGCGTATTCTCACCCCGGCCTTGGTGCGCCACTATGAAGGGCGAATGCTCAATATTCACCCTTCCCTGCTGCCGAAATATCAGGGCCTGAACACCCACCAGCGCGCCATTGACGCCGGCGACGACGAGCACGGTTGCAGCGTGCACTTCGTCACCGAAGAGCTGGATGGCGGCCCGGTGATCCTGCAGGCCCGGGTCCCCGTGTTTGCGGACGACGACGCCACTACTGTGGCGGAGCGGGTGCATGTGCAGGAGCATGCCATCTACCCGCTGGCGGTGCGCTGGTTCTGCGACGGCCGGCTGGCCATGAAGGGTGGCCAGGCCTGGCTGGATAATCAGCCGCTGCCGCCGGAAGGCCATGCCGGCGACTGAGCGCCAACGCAAAAAGTCGACATAAAAAAAGGATGCATATGCATCCTTTTTTATTGGCACATGCCCCTGTCGCTGCCTACTCGCTGCCGTTACCGGCGATGCGCTCGCCCAGCCAGAACAGGTTGTATTCACCGGGCTGCATCTTGTGCCACTGCTCGTTGTTGGTGAGCGGCTGGGTGGCGATCACGGTGACGATGTCGTTGGGGGTGGTTTCCTTCTGAAAGTCGATTTCCACCTCTTCGTCAATCAGCCGGGCCGGGCCAAAGGGCGCACGCCGAGTGATCCAGTGCAGGTTGTTGCTGCAGTAGGTCATCAGGTATTCGCCGTCGGTAAGCAGCATGTTGAACACCCCCAGGCCGCGCAGCTGATCACTCAGGGTGGCCACATAGCGAAACATGGCGGCCATGTTACCGGGCTTGCGCGGATACTTTCGCTCCAGCTCGTTCAGCAGCCAGCAAAAAGCCAGCTCGCTGTCGGTGTCGCCCACCGGCTTGTGCCGACCGGTCTTCAGCTTTTTGTAACCACTGAGCTGGCCATTATGGGCAAAGGTCCAGTAACGGCCCCATAGCTCCCGAGTAAAGGGATGGGTGTTTTCCAGGGCAATGCCCCCCCGGTTGGCCTGGCGAATATGGCTGACCACGGCACAGCTCTTGATGGGGTATTCCTGTACCAGCTGGGCAATGCGCGACTGGCTGGACGGTTGCGGATCCTTGAAGGTGCGCAGGCCCTTGCCCTCGTAGAAGACAATGCCCCAGCCGTCCTTGTGGGGGCCGGTGCGCCCGCCCCGCTGCATCAGGCCGGTAAAGCTGAAACAGATGTCGGTAGGCACATTGGCGCTCATCCCTAGCAATTCACACATGCGGCTTACTCTTGCTCCATTTCCTTTTCGACCAGCTGGATCAGAATATGAATGATCTTGATATGAACTTCCTGAATGCGGTCGGCATAGCCAAAGTGCGGCACGCGAATTTCCACATCCGCCAGCCCCGCCATCTTGCCGCCGTCCTTGCCGGTGAGCGCTATGGTCTGAATGCCCGCCGCCTTGGCCACCTCAATGGCCTTGAGAATATTGGCCGAATTGCCGCTGGTGGACAGACCGAGTAGCACATCACCCTTGCGGCCGACCGCTTCCAGATAGCGGGAGAACACAAACTCGTAGCCAAAGTCGTTGGACACGCAGGACAGGTGGCTGGGGTCGGAAATGGCGATGGCCGGGTAGCCGGGGCGGTTTTCCCGGTAGCGGCCGGTCAGCTCCTCGGCAAAGTGCATGGCGTCGCAATGGGAGCCGCCATTGCCACAAGACAGCACCTTGCCGCCGGCCTTGAAGCTGTCGGCCAGCAGTTTGGCCGCGCGCTCAATGGCGGCAATGTTGGCGTCATCGGCCAGAAAGCGGTTCAGCACCTCGGCGGCTTCGTTCAGCTCGCTGCGGATCAGATTCTGATACATGTAATGGCCTCTCGCTTGCGGTAAAGGCGCATTTTGGCACAAGTCACTCAGAGCGCAAAGCCGAAGGAGTCCGGCCTGGGGCCTCCATTGCCACCTGCTGCGGTCTGTGACATTGGTCACACAGCACTTTTTAAGTACAATATTGCCAAGCTTTTAATACAAAACTCTCACAGGTCTGGCACATGGACGCAAAAAACCGCATCGCCGCATTAATCGAACACCTGCAGCAGGGGCTGCTGGAACGAGAAACCCCGGCCCGGCTGGCCCTGCTGGCGGCCCTTTCCGGCGAGCACCTGTTACTACTGGGTCCGCCCGGCACCGCCAAGAGTGAGCTGTCGCGCCGGCTGCACACCCTGATGGCCGACGGCAGCTATTTTGAACGGCTGCTGACCCGCTTTTCGGTACCGGAAGAGCTGTTTGGCCCGCTGTCCATCAAGGCGCTGGAGCAGGACCGTTACCTGCGCCAGACGCAGGGTTACCTGCCCGAGGCTTCCATCGCCTTTATTGATGAAATCTTCAAGGCCAACAGCGCCATTCTCAACAGCCTGCTCACCCTGCTCAACGAGCGCCAGTTCGACAACGGCAACGAGCGCCTGCCGGTGCCCCTGGTGTCGGTGATCGCGGCCAGCAACGAGCTGCCGGAAGGGGCCGAACTGAATGCCCTGTATGACCGTTTTCTGCTGCGCTTTCAGGTGGCCCCGGTGGGCGACGACGCCTTTACCGGCCTGCTTACCCTGAACCAGCCCTATCAGGAGCCGGCAGCCGAGCTGAAGCTGACCGGTGCCGAGCTGGCCTCTTTACGCAAAGAAGCCGAACAACTGCCGCTGTCGCCGGCGCTGATTCGCCTGCTGCATAGCCTGCGCCGTTTTCTGGCCGAGCAGGACATACCGGTGTCGGACCGGCGCTGGCGCAAGGTGGTCAAGCTGCTCAAGGTATCGGCCTGCTGCAATGGTCAGCCACAGGCAGATCTGCTCGACGCCTGGCTGCTGCCCCACTGCCTGTGGCAGCAGCCGGAGCAGCAAGGCCGGCTGAGCGACTGGCTGCACGAGCACATTGCCGCGGATCCGGGCTTCAGCCCGCAACTGGTGAGCGACATGGTCGACAGCTGGCAGGAACGGCTGGATCAGGATGCCGATCCGGTACTACCGTCCCTCAATGAGCAGGGCTATCAGCTTTATCTCGACGAGCAGGGCCAACCGGTCACCGAGGCCAGGGGCCAGCGCCACAAGCGCAATGAAAGCGGCCAGCTGCTCTATCGCCAGCCCCGGCTGCCCGACTCGGTATTCACCGAGCAGGAAGTCCGCAACCTGGGCGGCAATCGGGATCAATATCAGCCGCTGATGGAAAGCTATCAGCGCCCCAGCGCCCTGCAGCCCAGGGCCTGGCCCGCCAGCCATGTGGCCTCGCGCCTGCGCCAGCTCGATGAGCGCATCGACGAGCTGGCGGACTATCTGGCCTGGCTGGATACCCAGCAACAGGGCCTGGGCCAGCGTTTGCGCCAGCACCTGTGGCTGAGCCCGGAGCTGGGTGAGCGCGCCCGCAGCCAGCTGGAGCAGCAGCAGGCCGGCCTGAGCCGCCAGCACGAGCGGCTGCAGGCCCTGCGTGAAGCCTTTGCCGACCTGCCGGTTGAAGACTGAGATGGCCCCCACCCAAAGCGCCGGCCTGGCGCCGTTAAGCGAGCTGCCCGAGAGCCTGTTCAGCCTGGTGGTCACCCACCCCCTGGGCAGCCTGCTGCCTCGGGCCAGCCGGGTACTGGCCATGCTGAGCGAGCTCGACAAGGGACGGCTGCCGGCCCCCGGCGACTGGCTGAGCACCAGCACCGAACGGCGCATTCGCCAGTTGCTGGTGCGCGCCAATGCCCTGGAATACTGCAAGGAAACCCCGGACGTGGCCCGGGCCATCATGCAGGACATATTACTGGTGCTGGAGCAGGTGGAGCTGATCTGGCCGGCCACCGCCGGCCTGTTGCAACAGCAAGGAATGTCTGCAGAGCAGGCCGAACACCGCGCCCGGGCCCGGCACACGCGCCGAGCCATCGCCAAGCTGGCGGAGCAGTGGCAGCAGCGCATCAGCCTGTGGCAGGCGCTGGATGACGTGGCCGAGGAGTTCGGCATCGCCCCGGCCATTGGCACCGACAAGGACAGCGGCCACCTGCGCGACCGCGCCTGGTTCGATCTGCTGCGCCTGGCCCGCTGGGTGGCGGACATTCGCCAGTTGCAAAAACTGCTTAAACTCATGGGCCAGCAGCGGCCGGATCCGGAGCAGAGCGCCACCCTGAGCCAGCTGCAGCAGATGATGAGCCCGCGGGATAACGGCCCCAGAGAGCGGCGGCTGCCGGGCATTCCCATGGAAACCCAGGGCATTACCCGCTCCGATAATCTGTCGCGCATGCTGGCGCTGGAAGCGGCCCTGCTGGGGCACCCGTCTTTGCATATGCTGTGGCATGCCCGCCGGGCGGAGCAAAGCCTGCTCAGCTACGCCGTGGCCGGGGTCATGCCCATCGATGCGGGCAACGACTGGCCCCTGCCCCGGGCCGGCAAGGGCGAAGGCGACGGCAAGGGTACCCAGCTTGGCCCCATTATTCTGTGCCTGGACACCTCCGCCTCCATGCACGGCCTGGCGGAGCAGGTGTCCAAAGCCATGGTGCTGGCGGCCCTGCGCATGGCCAAACAGCAGCAACGCGGCTGTCTGGTGTATCTGTTTGGCGGCGCCGGCGAGCTGCTGGTACTCGACAACCAGACATTAACCCTGGCCGAGCTGCTCGACATGCTGCGCGGCTCCTTCAGTGGCGGCACCGACGTGAGCACGCCGCTCAATGCCGCCCTCACCCGGCTGCAACAGCAGGAATGGCGGCAGGCAGATATTCTGCTGGTAAGCGACGGCGAGTTTGAAGTGTCCAGAAAGTTGCAGGCTCAGGTGAAGCACGGCAAGGAAGCCCTGGGCGTGCGCCTATTTGGCCTGCAGCTAGGCTACGCCACCGCCCTGCACGCCATGCGCAAGGTGTGTGACCCGGTGCACCTGTTCAGCGACTGGCGCAGCCTGGAGCAGGCGGCCAGGGCCTGATTAGCCTTGTCTGCCTGCCGTAGGTTGCTGATGAGAGTAGCGAATCGCAACATGAAGCCCGCCGCAGAATGCTGGAATTTGCTGCACTCATTCACATCTTTCATAACCTCTGATTCGAATTAGCCTCTCACCATCACCAGCCGGGGTTCGCCGGGGCCAAAATAATCCTCTTCACGGCCGGCTTCGGCAAAGCCCAGACTCTGGTAAAGGTGTAGGGCCGGGTTGTCGGGCAATACCGTCAGTTTAATGCGCTTACACCCCTGACTTTCCAGGGCGGTTACCGCCACCTGCAGCAGTTGCCGGCCCAGCCCTCTCCCGCGCGCCGCCGGTGTCACCGCCAGCGACAATATCCAGCCTTCATTCGCCACCTCCCCCCGGCCCGCCAGGGCATAGCCCAGCAATTCGTGCTCGCTCTCGGCCACCAATAGCGAGCCTGGCCATAGATCCCAGGCCTGACGCAGAAAAAAGTCCGGGTAGCCGTGCTCCCCAAAGGCGGCGCACTCCAGGCCATGGACCGCCGCGAGATCGGCCCTGCTTGCGGGTCTGATGTTCATGTCTTCATCCTGCTTGTTGGTACGGGCGCCATGGTAAGGCAAAGCCTCCGCCGTTGCTTCCTTCTTGCCGATAACTGTTTAAATAATGAGCAGAGGGCTAAGCTTCAAGGTGTGAACAAAAAGGAGGCAGCATGAGTGGGCGAACAGGCTGGTGGTGGCTGTGGCTGCTGTTGTTCAGCGCCCTGGCCCCGGCCCAGGAACGCTACTGGCAGCTGAATATCAAAGGCGCCATCGGCCCCGGTATTTCCGACTACCTGGTAACCGAGCTCAACCAGGCCCAGGTGGAACGCCCGGCCCTGGTGCTGCTGACCATGGATACCCCCGGCGGCCTTTACAGTGCCACCCGCGACATTATCAGCGCCATGCTGGAGTCCAGCATTCCCGTGGTGGTCTATGTTTCCCCCGGCGGCGCCCGGGCCGCTTCTGCCGGCACCTATATTCTCTACGCCAGTCACGTTGCCGCCATGGCGCCGGGCACTCACTTGGGGGCCGCCACCCCGGTGCAGATGATGCCGGCCGGCACGCCGCCATCCGACGACAGGGACGAGGGGAAAAACGAGGAAAAGGACGACGAGTCATCTCCGTCTGCCGGCAGTGCCATGGAACGCAAGTCGCTCAACGACGCCATTGCCTACCTGCGCAGCCTGGCCCAGTTGCGGGGACGCAATGTGGAGTGGGCGGAGCAGGCGGTACGCGACGCCGCCACCCTGACCGCCCCCGAGGCGCTGGAGCAGAACGTGATTGAGCTGATGGCCGGCGACATTGCCGAACTGTTGCAGCAGCTCGACGGCCGCGAAGTCAAACTCAAAAACGACACCCTCACCCTGGCCACTGCGGGGCTGATCGCCGAGCAGCGCCAGCCCGACTGGCGCCAGCAGTTCATCATTACCATCAGCGATCCCAATATCGCCTACCTGCTGATGCTGGTGGGCGTATACGGCCTGCTGCTGGAGTTTTACAGCCCGGGATTCGGCGTCTCCGGGGTGATCGGCGCCATCTGCCTGCTGCTGGCCATGCTGTCGTTGCAGATGCTGCCGTTCAATATGGTGGGGCTGGGGTTGCTGGCCCTGGGACTGGCGCTGATGGTGGCGGAAGGACTGTCGCCCAGCTTCGGCATTTTTGGCGGCGGCGGCCTGGTGGCCTTTGTGCTTGGCTCCGTGTTGCTGTTCGACACCCCGGACGAGGCCTTTCGCGTGGCCTGGCCCTTTATCGCCGCCTTTACGGTGTTTTCCCTCGGCCTGATCCTGGTGGTGGTGCGCATGATAGTGAAGCAACGCCGGGCGGCGCCGGTGTCGGGAACCGACGCCATGGTCGGCGAGCAGGGCGTGGCACTGACCGAGCTCAGCCCCGAGGGCACTGTGCTGGTGCTGGGCGAACGCTGGCAGGCCCACAGCCCGCAGCCCGTGTCCGCGCACAGCACGGTAATGGTAGTGGCAGTGCGGGATCTGGTGCTTGAAGTAAAACCGGTAAAGGAGACTGGGGAATGATCATCGACTTTATTTATTTTCAGCTGCTGATCGTTATTCTGCTGGTCATGCTGTTTGCCAGCATGTTCCGCATTTTACGGGAATACGAACGGGGCGTGGTGTTTCTGCTTGGCCGCTTTCACAAGGTCAAGGGGCCGGGCTTTATCATTCTGATCCCCCTGGTGCAGCAAATGGTGCGGGTGGATCTGCGCATTGTGACCATGGACATTCCGTCCCAGGATCTGATCTCAAAAGACAACGTCACCGTGCGGGTGAACGCCGTGCTCTATTTTCGTGTGCTGGATCCGCAAAAGGCGATCATCAACGTGGAAAACTACCTGGAAGCCACCAGCCAGCTGGCCCAGACCACCATGCGCTCGGTGCTGGGCCAGCACGAACTGGACGAGATCCTCTCGGCCCGGGACACCCTGAACGCGGATCTGCAGCGCATTCTGGATCAGAGCACCGACGGCTGGGGCATCAAGGTAACGGCGGTGGAGATCAAGCACGTGGATCTCGACGAGTCCATGATTCGCGCCATTGCCCGTCAGGCCGAGGCGGAACGTTCCCGCCGGGCCAAGGTGATCCATGCCACCGGTGAGCTGGAGGCATCCAAGCAACTGCTGGAAGCGGCCCGCATGCTGGCCCGCCAGCCGGAAGCGATTCAGCTGCGCTACCTGCAGACCCTGACCGAGATCAGCAGTGACAACAGCAAAATAGTGGTGTTTCCCCTGCCCATGGAGCTGGGCCGAATCCTGCAGGAAATGGGGGCACACAGCCCCAATGTTGAGGATCCCCATTCGCCGCGCGAGCCCACCTGAGCCGGCAGCAAATCCTGAATAAAAAGCCGCTCCCGCACATCCCAAACGTGCGGGACAGCCTTTATCGCCCGCGCCGAAATCCCTCTCATTCTTCCCTCATAACGCGGAATCTCCCCATGGGGAATCGCATAAAATAGGCACCTCCGTTTTATTGACCATCGAAACCGCGCTTTCGATACCTTCATCGATTCAGGGACTGTTTCATGAAAAAATACCTCAGCCTCATTTTGCTCGGCTCAAGCCTGAGCCTGCTCGCCGGCCCGGCCAGCGCCCAGGGCACCCTGGAGCAAATCCAGCGTTCGGGCGAGTTTCGCTTTTGCTTTGAATCCGGCTACGTTCCCTTTGAGATGACCGACAAGAAAGGGAATTTCATCGGCTTCGATATTGATATTGCCAAGGCCATGGCGAAATCGATCAATACCAAATTCGTGCCGGTCAATACCGGCTGGGATGGCATCATTCCGGCGCTACAGACCAACAAGTGCGATCTGATCCTGGGCATGTCGATCACCCCCGAGCGCAACCTGAGCGTGAACTTTGCCAACCCTTACCTCGATGCCGGTCAGACCGTCCTGATCCACCCGAAACTGGCCGATAGCATTCACTCCTACCGCCAGCTGAACGATGCCGCCTACACGGTCACCGCCCAGCTGGGCACCACGGGTGAGTTTGCCATCAAGCGTTATCTCAGCCAGGCCAATGCGCGACTGTTTGAAAGCTCCGCCGACGCAGCCCAGGAAGTCGCCAACGGACGGGCCGATGCCTTCGTTTACGACATCAGCTACAACAGCGTCTATGCGGCACAAAATCCGGGCCGGCTGGTGCACCTCTCCGAGGCCTTTACCTACGGCCCCATGGGCTGGGCAGTGCGCCAGGGTGATGCCGATTACCTTAACTTTCTCAACAACTTCCTGCGTCAAATCAAGGGAGACGGCACCTACGATCGCATCTATGGCAAGTGGTTCGAGAGCGATGCCTGGGTCAGCCGGGTTCAGTGAGCATGACAGTATCGCCGGCGGCCCAGACCGCCGGCCGGATTGACAGGAATTAATATGCAGGTTGCCACACACCGCTGGCTGTGGAACGGCGTTTTTACGGCCATCGTGCTGATGCTGGCCGGCGGTATCTACTGGTCCAGCAAGAGCATCGACTACAACTGGCACTGGGAACGGGTGCTTCCCTATATCGTCGATACCTCGCCCCAGTCCATTCGCGCCCCCTTTGATGGCCGCGCCGAACTGGGTGACGACGGCCATACGCTGACCCTGATCTCCGATTATGGCGACGCCCCCCTGATCCTGAACCAGTACACCAGCCTGCAGGTCGCCGATGGTGATCTGCTGTTTGAAGGGGATGAAATCGCTCGCCTCGACAGCCTGCGCATCGGTCCCATCACCGAAGGCATGCTGATGACCCTGAAGCTGTCGGTGGTGTCCTTGGTGTGCTCGGTGCTGCTGGGCCTTGCCATTGGCCTGGGACGAATCTCCGCCAACCCGGCCCTGCGTAAACTGTGCATTCTCTATATCGAAATCATTCGTGGCACGCCGCTGCTGGTGCAGATTTTCATCATCTATTTCTTTGTCGGCACCGTCTTGTCCCTCGACCGTTTCACCGCCGGCGTAACCGCCCTGACCCTGTTCAGCGCCGCCTATGTGGCGGAAATCATTCGGGCCGGCATTCAGTCGGTCCCCCCCGGACAGATGGAAGCGGCACGCTCGCTGGGCATGAGCTACGTTCGGGCCATGGTTGAGGTGATCCTGCCCCAGGCGCTTAAACGCAGCCTGCCCGCCCTGGCCGGGCAATTCATCAACCTGATCAAGGATTCTTCGCTGGTCTCGGTGATCTCACTGACCGATCTGAGCAAGGCCGGGCGAGAGGTGGTGTCATCGACCTTTGCCCCCTTTGAGGTCTGGTTCACCATCGCCCTGCTCTATCTGGTCATGACCGCCTCCCTGTCCTGGCTGGTACAGCGACTGGAGCAACGCATGGCGGCGGCACACTAGGAAGTAACATGCACACAGAACACACAGACACTGTGGTACGGGCACAGCGGGTCGACAAGGTATTCGACAACGGTTGCCAGGCCCTGCGACAGGTCTCGCTGGAAGTCAGACGGGGCGAAGTGGTGGTAATCGTCGGCCCTTCGGGCTCGGGCAAGTCCACCTTTCTGCGCACCCTCAACAGGCTGGAAACCCTGAGTGCCGGCCACATCGAGATCGAAGGCGTCGACATGTATCACGGCGCCACCAACATCAACCGGCTGCGGCAACGGGTGGGCATGGTGTTTCAGGGCTTTAACCTCTTTCCCCACAAGACGGTGCTGCAAAACGTGATGCTGGCGCCGCTCAAGGTTGCCAGGCGGCCGCGGGCCGAAGTTGAACAGCAGGCCAGGGCACTGCTGGACAAGGTCGGCCTGGCCGAACGCGTTGAACACTATCCCGGACAGTTGTCCGGCGGCCAGCAGCAGCGGGTGGCCATTGCCCGAGCGCTGTGCATGCAGCCTCGCATCATGCTGTTTGACGAGCCGACATCGGCACTGGATCCGGAAATGGTGGGGGAAGTGCTGGAGGTCATGAAGGCACTGGCCCGGGAAGGCATGACCATGGTGGTGGTCACCCACGAGATGGGCTTTGCCCGGGAAGTGGCGGACAGGGTGCTGTTCATGGCCGATGGCCAGGTGCTGGCGGAAGACACGCCGGCGTGCTTTTTCGGTGCGCCTTCCCACCCTCGATTGCAGCAGTTTTTATCGCAAATTCTCTAACCCAGCAGCCGCCACCGGCCAGCCGGTGTTGCCCCAAGGAGTGTCATGTCAAATCCAATTGAAGCCCTGCTTGCACAGCATTCCCTTGCCATTCTCGATGGCGCCCTGGCCACCGAACTCGAGGCCAGGGGCTGCGATCTCAAGGATCCACTGTGGTCTGCCAAGATCCTGATAGAGCAGCCCGAACTTATCTACGACGTTCATTACGATTACTTTGCGGCCGGTGCCGACGTTGCCATCAGCGCCAGCTATCAGGCTACCTTTGAGGCCTTCGCCCGTCGTGGCCTCGACACCGAGCAGGCCGCCGAGCTGATGCACCAGGCCGTGAGGCTGGCCACCAGGGCACGGGACAATTTCTGGAACGCCCTCAATGCCGAACAGCAGAATCGCCGCCCCCGGCCGCTGGTTGCCGCGTCGGTGGGCCCCTATGGTGCCATGCTGGCAGACGGCTCTGAATACCGGGGGCATTACGCCCTGACGGAAGAGGAGCTGATGGCCTTTCACCGCCCTCGGCTTGAGGTATTGCTGGCCGCCGGCGCCGATCTGCTAGCCTGCGAGACGCTGCCCTGCCTGAGTGAGGCCCGAGCCCTGGCGCGCCTGATGGACGCCATTCCCGACGCGTGTGGCTGGATCAGCTTCAGCTGTCAAAGCCGGGAACACAACTGCCAGGGAGAGCGACTGAGTGACTGTGTGGCCGCGTTGGAGCCATATCACTCCGTGGTCGCCATCGGCCTGAACTGCACCGCCCCCGAGCATGTACCGGGCCTGTTGCGTTCGGTGCAGGGCGTGAGCCGCAAGCCGCTGCTGGTTTATCCCAATTCGGGGGAACAGTATGATGCGGACCATAAATGCTGGCACGGCCCTGTTAACAGCGAGCAATACGCCGGGGCCGCCGAACACTGGCACCGCGAGGGTGCCCGCCTTATCGGCGGCTGCTGTCGCACCTCTCCGGCGGATATTGCCGCCGTCAGCGCCCGGCTGCGCCCGCAGCAATAACGCCGCCGCCGGCGCTTGGCCGGCGGCGAGGGCGGTGTTTTATCAACGCTTGAGAAAGCTAGAGTGGCAAGGAAAGTCCGGACTTCAGGACATTGAGCACCACATTGGTATTCATGCGCTTGATTTCCGGAAACTGCGCCATGGTCGCGGCGGCAATGTCATCGTATTCGGTGACGTCCCGGGCCAGAATGACCAGCATCAGATCCACCGAGCCGGTCACATAAAAAATCTGCTGCATGGCGTCCTGAGTCTGGGCCCAACGCATAAAGCGATCCATTACCTGGTAGTTCTCGCGCTCAATTTCCAGGCCGACGATAAAGGTCATCAGGTTATCCACCTTACGGTTGTCGACCACCGCCACATCGGCACTGATCACGCCTCGCTGACGCAATCGCTTCAACCGCCGCTGTACCGCAGATGCCGACAATCCCACCTCTTCGGCAATCACTTCACTGCGGGTCAGGCAGCTGCGCTGTACGATAGACAATATTTTTCGATCAAAATGATCCAGGTTTTCACTCATTGGCAAGCAAATCTCGTCCCGACACTAAAGCCATAAATGCGTCTAGACGTCCATTCTAATAAAGGCTCCTTTTTCGCTCAAGCCATACCGGTTATGTTGTCAAAAAAAACGGGCGGCCAATGGCCGCCCGTTCGCTGACTGCTACACCGAATCAGCGAATATCCAGCGGGGCAAAGCCCTTGATCAGCTCGTCCAGGGCCTTGAGCTGAGTCAGGAAAGGCTCAAGCTTGTCGAGCGGCAGGGCGCTGGGGCCGTCGCAGCGGGCCTGTTCAGGATTGGGATGGGCTTCCAGGAACAGGCCGGCCAGGCCGGTGGCCAGGCCGGCCCGGGCCAGATCCAGCACCTGCTCGCGACGGCCGCCGGAGGCCTCACCCAGCGGATCCCGGCACTGCAGGGCATGGGTCACATCAAAGATGATGGGCGCGTCGTTCGTGGCCTTTTTCATCACGCCAAAGCCGAGCATGTCCACCACCAGGTTGTCGTAACCAAAGTTGCTGCCCCGCTCGCACAGGATCAATTTATCGTTACCGCACTCGATAAACTTGTCGGTGATGTTCTTCATCTGCCCCGGGCTCAGGAACTGGGGCTTCTTGATGTTGATCACCCGGCCGGTATCGGCCATGGCCTGCACCAGGTCGGTCTGGCGGGCCAAAAAGGCCGGCAGCTGGATCACGTCCGCCACCTCGGCCACCGGAGCCGCCTGGTGAGGCTCGTGCAGGTCGGTGATCACCGGCACGCCAAAGGTGTCCTTCACTTCCTGCAACAACTTCATACCCTCTTCCAGGCCCGGGCCACGAAAGGAATGAATTGAGGAGCGGTTGGCCTTGTCCCAGCTGGCCTTGAACACGTAAGGAATACCCAGCTTTTCGGTCACCTTCACATAGTGCTCGCAGGCCGTCATGGCCAGATCCCGGGATTCCAGCACATTGATGCCGCCAAACAGCACCATGGGCTTGTCGTTGGCGACCGCAATGTCATTGATGTGTACAGTTTTCATCTCGGCTCCTTAGTGGAGGGTTTTGGGGCTCAGATCGAGGCCCGCTATCTGGGCTTTCAGCACGTCGGCGATGGGATCTTCCGGACAGTGCTCAATAAAAAATTCGAAATCGTCGGCGGCCAGCCTGCCGCAGTCCAGCTGCTCATACAGAAAGCCCCGATCCCGCCGCTCAAAGGGGCAGTCGGGCTTGAGCCGCAACAGCAGCTCGCTGCAGGCCAGGGCCTGGCCAAATTGCTGATCGTGAATAAAGGCGGCCTTGGTCACATTCAGCAATCGCGCCAGGATCTCGCTGTCGTCGGCACCCTTGAGGTGCTCCGGAGTGAGCCGGGCCAGGTTGCCCTGGGCGCCCCGCAGCAACTGCTCGATTTCACGACGGCTCAGTGGCCGGCCGGTAAAGGGATCGATAATGACACCCTCTTCTTTCACCCACACTCGAACCAGAAAATGGCCGGGAAAACAGATGCCTTCGGCTTTGACACCAAAGCGCCGGCACAGGTGAATCAGCAGAATTCCCAGGCTCACCGGAATGCCTTCGCGCCGTGCCAGCACCCGGTTCATCAGGCAGTTGTCGATGGAAAAGAAGGTCTCGCTGTCACCGCTAAGGCCCAGCCCCTGATACAGGCAGGGCAGCAGGTGCTGGGCCACCTGCATGCCTTCCAGCTCCTCGGCCAGGGCCCGCTCCAGGGCGAACAGCTCCCGCTCGGCCTCATCCCGGGCTTGCGGGCCCGCCAGGCTTTCCACCACGTCAAGCGCCAGGGTCATCAGCTCAAGAGGCTCCTCACCCAACCAGCGCGCACTGATATTGCTTTCAAGCATGCTCTCTCCCGGGCAAACAGCCCAGCGTCACCCTGTCCTGCCCACCGTAGTCGCGCAGCGTGGTGACTTTCTCAAATCCATTATCGATAAAAATGTGCCGCACCGCCTCCCCCTGCTGCCAGCCGTGCTCCACCAGCAGCCAGCCACCGGCCGTGAGTTGCGCCGGGGCATGAGCGGCAATATGGCGAATGTCGGCCAGGCCCTCATCCTCGGCCACCAGGGCCGACAGCGGCTCAAAGCGCACATCGCCTTCGGCCAGGTGCGGATCGGCGGCGTCGATATAGGGCGGGTTGGACACGATCATGTCAAAGGTGAGCCCGGCGAGCGGCGCCAGCCAGCTGCCTTCCCGCACCTCCACCTGAAGATCCAGACGTTCGGCATTGCGCCGGGCCAGGGCGGCGGCGGCGGGGTTAAATTCCACCGCCAGCACGGTGTCGGCGGGGCGCTCGCTCTTGATGGACAAGGCAATGGCGCCGGTGCCGGTGCCCAGATCCACCACTCGCGCCGGTCGCTGGGGCAGGCGCGTCAGCGCGGCCTCGACCAGGATTTCGGTGTCGGGCCTGGGGATCAGGGTATCCGAAGTGACTTCCAGCATCAGGGCCCAGAATTCCCGTTGTCCGGTCAGGTGGGCCACCGGCTCACCGGCCTGGCGGCGAGTTATCAGTTCAGCCAGCTCGGCCTTCTGCTCGGCAGACACCTCGAATTCGGGCCAGGCCAGCAGAAAACTGCGGGGTTTGCCCAGCACGTGGCACAGCAAGACGTCGGCATCCAGCGCCGGCGACTCGCCCCCGGCCAGTTGCTCACGCAAGTGATTGCGCAGCTCGCTCAGCCTCATCACTGACCCGCCAGGGCGGCGAGCTGGTCGGCCTGGTGCTCCTGCAGAATGGGCTGAGTGAGCATGTCCAGCTGGCCTTCCAGCACCTCGCTCAGCCGGTACAGGGTCAGGTTGATCCGATGATCCGACACTCGCCCTTGAGGGAAGTTGTAGGTGCGAATGCGATCGGAACGATCGCCGCTGCCCAGCAGGTTGCGCCGCTCACTCTGCTCTTCGGCCTGACGCTTGTCCTGCTCCGCCTGGGCCAGGCGCGAGGCCAGCACCGCCATGGCCTTGGCGCGGTTCTTGTGCTGGGAACGCTCGTCCTGGCATTCCACCACCATGCCGGTAGGCAGGTGGGTAATGCGAATGGCCGAGTCGGTCTTGTTGACGTGCTGACCACCGGCACCGGACGCGCGAAAGGTGTCCACCTTGAGATCCGCCGGGTTGATCTCCGGGGCCTCGGCCTCGGGTATTTCGGGCATCACCGCCACCGTGCAGGCAGAGGTGTGAATGCGGCCCTGGGATTCGGTTTCGGGCACCCGCTGCACTCGGTGGCCGCCGGACTCGAACTTGAGCTGACCATAGACGCCGGCGCCCTCGATGCGGGCGATGATCTCCTTGAAGCCGCCGTGCTCGCCCTCGCTGGCACTGACGATCTCCACCCGCCAGCGCCGGGTTTCGGCATAGCGGCTGTACATGCGAAACAGATCGCCGGCAAAGATGGCCGCCTCATCGCCCCCGGCACCGGCACGAATCTCCAGAAAACAGTTGTTGTCGTCCCTGGGATCCTTGGGCAGCAGCAAAATCTGCAGCTCCTGGCTCAGGGTGTCGATGGCGGCCTCGGCGCTGTCGATCTCGTCCCGGGCCATGGCCTTGAGCTCGGCGTCGTCTTCCGCCAGCATTTCTTTGGCTTCGGCCAGGTCTTCCTCGGCCCGACGGTAGCGCTGAAAGCAGGCCACCACGTCTTCCAGCTGGGCATATTCCCGGGTCAGCGTCCGGTATTGCTCCTGGTTATTGATAACCGAGGCCTCGCCCAGCAGCGCCTGCACCTCCTGGTAGCGTTCTTCCAGGCCTTCCAGTTTCTTCAGTACGGATTCGTTCATCGAGGATCTCGCCGTTATGCCGGCTCAGGGCCGACTGATGCCCAGGCTGCGGGACAGCACCGCCAGCATCTCCTGATCGCCGTCCTTGCCGGCCTGGCTCAGGGCCTGGGTGGGGGTATGAATAAGCTTGTTGGTCAGTCGCCGGGTCAGCTGCTGCATCACTTCGGTGGCGTCTTCCCCCTGGGCCAGGGCCTGCAGCGCCCGGGCCAGCTCCTGTTCACGCACGCTTTCCGCCTGGGTGCGGTAGTCGCGAATCAGGTCCACCGAGCGCAGCGAGCGGTACCAGGCCATAAACTGATCCCGCTCTTCCAGAATAATGCGCTCGGCCTGGGCCGCCGCCCGTTTACGGGCCTCGAGGTTCTGCTCGATGATGCCCTGCAGATCGTCCACGGTGTAAAGGTAGGCGTCGTTGAGTTCATCCACCTCGGGCTCGATGTCCCGGGGCACGGCGATGTCCACCAGCAGAATGGGTTTGTGCCGGCGGGCCTTGAGCGCCCGCTCTACCATGCCCTTGCCGATAATGGGCAGAGGGCTGGCGGTAGAGCTGATCACGATATCGGCCCGGGGCAGAAACTCGGGAATCTGCTCCAGGGTCATCACCTCGGCCTCAAACTCCTGGGCCAGGCTCTGGGCCCGCTCCAGGGTGCGGTTGGCCACCATCATCTGGGTCACCGACTGCTCGCGCAGGTGTCGCGCCACCAGCTCGACGGTTTCGCCGGCGCCCACCAACAACACGCGGGTGCGCCCCAGATCCGAAAAGATGCGTTTGGCCAGGCTGACCGCGGCAAAGGCCACCGACACCGCACTGGCGCCAATGTCGGTCTCGGTGCGCACCCGCTTGGCCACGGAAAAGGACTTCTGAAACAGCCGCTCCAGCAGCCCCTTGAGGCTGCCGGCCTGATGGGACTGGCTGTAGGCCTGCTTGATCTGGCCCAGTATCTGCGGCTCGCCCAGCACCAGGGAGTCGAGACCGCAGGCCACCCGCATCAGGTGGCGAATGGCGTCCTCGCCCTGATGCTGATACAGACAGGCGGTCAGCTCGTCTTCATCCAGGCGGTGAAACTGCTGCAGCCAGTGCCGCACCACATCGCTGTCGCCCTCGTCGTCGAGGCTGCAATACAACTCGGTGCGGTTACAGGTAGACAGGATCACGGTTTCGGCCACGCCCTGCATGTTCATCAGCTCCTGCAGCGCCCGGGGGGCAAGATCAGGGCCAAACGCCACCCGCTCGCGCAGGGCGACGGACGCTGTCTTATGATTGATTCCCAGTACCAGCAGGCTCATGAGGATTTGGTGCGGCTCACATCGTTCTTCGTGTAGCCGGCTATTGTACGAGAAAGGCCAAATCTTTAAAAGGCACCGGCCTTACCCTTATACTGAGCACCCACTTTCAAACGCGGAGTGCTCGCCGTGCGTACTTTATTGATCTGCCTTGGCTTGTTGCTGGTCTCGGGCTGTGCCTACCGGGCCGAAGAGGCGCCGGTCGGATCCTGGCAGGCCCAGAAACAACAACTGGCCGCCCTGCAGGACTGGCAGCTGGCCGCCAGGCTCGGCATCATCACTCCCGAAGAGCGCGGCAGCCTGAGCCTGTTCTGGCGCCAACACAGCGACGACTACCGCCTGAACCTGACCAATGTGGTGGGCAAGCGGGTGTTTGACCTCAGCCGGCGCAACGGCCGCATCGAGCTTGTCGACGGTGAAGGCCGGCGCCATACCGCCACCAATGCCCAGGAGCTGGTGTATCGCCTGACCGGCTGGAATCTGCCGGTGGAGCAGCTGGCGGACTGGATCAAGGGCCTGCCCGGCGAGGCCGACACCGTGATCTTTGATGCCGACGGACGCCCGGCACAAGTGCAGTCTCACGGCTGGCAGCTCAGCTACCAGGGCTACACCCAAATCGACCAGCTGTGGCTGCCCAGCCGGCTGGAACTGAGCCATGACACCACCACCCTGAAACTGGCGGTAAGCCGGTGGGAGCTGAACCCGTGACGCTGCGCCTGCCCGCCCCCGCCAAGCTCAACCTGTTTCTGTACATTACCGGCCGCCGGAGTGATGGCTACCACGACCTGCAAACCCTGTTTCAGTTTGTGGACTTTGGCGATGTGCTTTGCTTTGAAGAAGCCCCCGGGCTGAGCCTTTCCCCGGCCCTGCCCGGAGTGGCCCCTGAAGACAACCTAATCATTAAAGCGGCACGCCTGCTGCAAGCGCACACGGGTTGTAGCAAAGGCGCGCACATCACCCTCACCAAGCACCTCCCCATGGGCGGCGGCCTGGGCGGCGGTTCCAGTGACGCCGCCACCACCCTGGTGGGGCTGAACCGGCTGTGGCAACTGGGCCTTGACCATGACGAATTGGCCGGCCTTGGCCTGCAGCTGGGTGCCGACGTGCCGGTATTCGTGCACGGCCGCGCCGCCTTTGCCGAAGGCGTGGGTGATATTTTCAGCGACGCCGCCCCGCCCGAGCCCTGGTACCTGGTGCTCAACCCGGGGGTGGAAGTGGCCACGGCAGCCATTTTTACCGACCCGAACCTCCCCCGCAACAGCCCGGTACTGAGCCTTGAACAGCGCCTGAGCATGCCCTGGCAAAACGACTGCGAGGGGCTGGTCAAAAAGCGACACCCCGAGGTTGCCAAACTTCTGAGCTGGTTGCTAGAATATGCGCCGTCAAGAATGACGGGCACCGGCGCCTGTATTTTCGGCACCTTTGACAGCCGTGAGGCAGCCGAATCGGCGCTTAAAAAAGCACCGGATGGCGCCAGTGGCTTTGTTGTCAAAGGCCGTAATATCTCGCCGCTGCACACGGCGCTCGACGCCTTGTAAGCCCCCGTTATTAAACAAGACAGACCAGGCAGCGATGGCATGAAGGCGGGGTGGGCTCGCTTTCTCCCTTATCCCAAGGGTCAATTCGCTGCCGGCGGTCGCCGGCAGGAAGACACGGCGCAGGCCGACTCACCGTTGAGTGCTCTCTCTCAACCCCCTGACTGGCGTTCCGAACCAGAATAATTCCGAAAACGGGCTGGATAGCGAAATTGTTTTTCGTAACACGGGTTCACGGCCCCGTCCAGTCTCGCCACCCACGAAGCAACCCCGAGGTTTTAAACCGTGCCCGACATGAAGCTGTTTGCTGGTAATGCAACGCCGGAACTCGCCCAACGTATCGCCGATCGTCTTTTCATCAAACTGAGCGCTGCCGATGTCGGCCGTTTCAGCGACGGCGAGATCAGCGTGCAAATCAACGAAAATGTACGCGGCGGCGATGTCTTCATCATCCAGTCCACCTGTGCGCCGACCAATGACAACCTGATGGAGCTGATCGTCATGGTTGACGCCCTGCGTCGTGCCTCCGCCGGCCGCATTACCGCCGTCATTCCCTACTTCGGTTATGCTCGCCAGGATCGCCGTGTGCGCTCCGCCCGGGTACCGATCACCGCCAAGGTGGTGGCCGACTTCCTGTCCAGCGTGGGTGTGGACAGGGTGCTGACCGTGGACCTGCACGCCGAGCAGATTCAGGGCTTCTTTGACGTGCCGGTAGACAATGTATTCGGTACCCCGGTACTGCTGGAAGACATGAAGGCCAAGGGCCTGCAGGACGCCGTGGTGGTGTCTCCCGATATCGGCGGCGTGGTGCGCGCCCGTGCCGTGGCCAAGCTGCTGGACGAAACCGACATCGCCATTATCGACAAACGCCGTCCTCGCGCCAATGTGTCCCAGGTCATGCACCTTATCGGTGACGTGGAAGGCCGTGACTGCGTGATCGTGGACGACATGATCGACACCGGCGGCACCCTGTGCAAGGCCGCCGAAGCCCTGAAAGAGCGCGGCGCCAAGCGGGTGTTTGCCTACGCCACCCACGCCGTGTTCTCCGGCAATGCCGCCCAGAACATCAAGGATTCCGTGATCGATGAAGTCATCATCACCGACTCCGTGCCCCTGAGCGATGAAATCAAGGCCATCAGCAAGGTCAAGCAGCTGACCCTGTCGCCCATGCTGGCCGAGGCCATTCGTCGCATCAGCAACGAAGAGTCCATCTCCGCCATGTTTGAGCAATAAGCACTGGCAAGCTTTAAGCTGATAGCCTGAAGCAAAAAGCCCGCGAGATTCGCGGGCTTTTTTGTGTCCGGAGGAACGTGAGGGGTAAGACGTGAGGGGTGAGGAGTAAAATCACCTCACTCCTGTCTCCTCACCCCTCACCGTTTTTATCCGTAGAAGCGCACAAAATAATACCCGCTCAGGCCCACGCCAAAGGCGACAATGCCCCAGGCCAGCAGTTTTGGCCTGATCCATTCCAGCACCCGGGCGCCCAGCTTGCCGCCGAGCAGGTAACCCACCGCCAGCAGCAGGGCTTGATGCCAGTACACCAGCCCCGACAGGGAATAGACCAGGATGGTGGCGCCGCTGGCCAGCATCGACAGATACAGCTTGATGGCATGTTGCTGCAGGCTGGTGCCCATGCGCAGCTGGCCCATCAGCGCCATCAGCAATACCCCAAGGCCGCCACCAAAAAAGCCACCGTAGACACTGCCCCCCAGCAGCACCGGCCAGGCCTTCGGTTTCATGGCAAGCGGGCCTTCAAAGCCCTGACTGCTGAGCAGCTGGCGGCCATAGAGCAGGCTCACACCCAGCAGCAGCCAGGGCACCAGATAATTGAAATGGTCGGCATGAAACCGGGTCAGGGCATAGGCGCCCAGACCACCGCCTCCCAGGCCAATGATGGTCAACGCCAGCAGCGGGCCGCCCCGCAGACGGCGACGCATCCCCCAAAAGGCACTGACATAACCGGGCCAGGACGCCACGCTGGCGGTGGCCACGGCGGCGGTGCTGGGAATGCCCGCGCCCAGCAAAGCCGGCAGGGTAAAAAACAGGCCGCCACCGGCAAGCGCATTGACCACGCCGGCCAGCAGGGACCAACCCAGAAGTTCAAACATGATGGTGTCCGTGAAATATCCCGTGCGGGAAAAATAGAAGAACAAAAACAAGACTAAAGCGGATCGCCCGCCTTTGAATGCACAATCATAGCATAAATTGTAAACAATAAATCAAACGCGTCCTCAACGCCGCCCCATGGCAAATCCTGCCCTTGAGGTGGCCATTATCGCCGCGCTTCATTAGAATATGGCGTCATTTTAACGGCCGATTATGCTATGCAACCTATCGAACTTATTGTCGGGCTGGCCAACCCCGGCCCGGAATACGCCCAAACCCGGCACAATGCCGGTGCTTGGTATGTGGCCGAACTGGCCCGCCTGCACGGTGCCCAGCTCAAGGAAGAAGGCAAGTTCTTTGGCTGGACCGGTCGCGTGCGCATTGCCGGCCGCGACGTGCGCCTGCTGGTGCCCGCCACCTTTATGAACCGCTCGGGCAAGGCGGTGGCGGCCCTGGCCAACTTTTACCAGATTCCGCCCGAGGGCATTCTGGTCGCCCACGACGAGCTGGATCTGCCCCCGGGCACCGCCCGCTTCAAGCAGGGCGGCGGCCATGGCGGCCACAATGGTCTGCGTGACATTATCAGCAGCCTGGGCAATAACAAGGACTTCTACCGGCTGCGGCTGGGCATTGGCCACCCGGGCGACAAGTCCCGGGTGGCCGGCTTTGTGCTGACCAAGGCACCGGCCGCAGAGCAGGAATTGCTCGACGCCACCGTGGACGAAGCCAGCCGCGCCACCGATATTTTATTCAAGGATGGCATGGCCAAGGCAATGAACCGCCTGCATGCCTTCAACGCCGATTCCACCAAGTAATTTCAGGACACCATCATGGGTTTTAAATGCGGTATTGTGGGTCTGCCCAACGTGGGCAAATCCACCCTGTTCAACGCACTGACCAAGGCCGGCATCGAAGCCGCCAACTTCCCCTTTTGCACCATAGAGCCGAACACCGGCGTGGTGCCGGTGCCGGACAAGCGCCTCGATGCCCTGGCCGCCATCGTCAATCCCCAGCGAGTGCTGCCCACCACCATGGAGTTCGTGGACATCGCCGGCCTGGTGGCGGGCGCCTCCAAGGGGGAAGGCCTGGGCAACAAGTTTCTGGCCAACATTCGCGAAACCGATGCCATCGGCCATGTGGTGCGCTGCTTTGAAAACGACAACATCGTCCACGTGGCCGGTCAGGTGTCGCCCAAGGATGATATCGAGGTGATCAACACCGAGTTGGCGCTGGCGGACCTGGACACCTGCGAGCGCGCCATTCAGCGCAACGCCAAAAAGGCCAAGGGCGGCGACAAGGATGCCAAGTTCGAGATCACCGTGCTGGAAAAGCTGCTGCCGGTGCTGGAAGAAGCCAAAGTACTGCGCAGCGTGGAACTGACCAAGGAAGAAAAGGCGGCCATCGATTACCTGAACTTCCTCACCATCAAGCCGACCATGTACATTGCCAACGTCAATGAAGACGGCTTTGAGGACAACCCCTACCTGGCCCAGGTGGAAGCCATTGCCGCCGCCGAAAACGCCATAGTCGTGCCGGTGTGTGCCGCCATGGAGTCGGAAATTGCCGAGCTGGATGCGGAAGAAGCGGCCGAGTTCATGGCCGACATGGGCTTGGAAGAGCCAGGCCTGAACCGGGTGATCCGTGCCGGCTATGAGCTGCTCAACCTGCAGACCTACTTCACCGCCGGGGTGAAGGAAGTGCGTGCCTGGACCATTCCCGTGGGCGCCACCGCGCCTCAGGCCGCAGGCAAGATTCATACCGACTTCGAGAAGGGCTTTATTCGCGCCCAGACCATCGGTTATGACGACTACATCACCTACCAGGGTGAGCAGGGCGCCAAGGAAGCGGGCAAGATGCGCTCCGAGGGCAAGGACTACATCGTAAAAGACGGCGATGTGATGAACTTCCTGTTCAACGTCTGACATTAACCGTCAGTCTCTGAAAGGCCGGGCATGCGCCCGGCCTTTTTATTTTCGACTTTTCGCATAAAAAACAGCCCCACTGACCACCCCTTCACCACCATGACGATTTTGTGTCCAAACGACGGTGGCGGGCCAATTTTTTACGGAAAAACGGTTGACGCTGTCGGTCGGGATACGCATAATGCGCCCCGTTCGGTGACGTAAGGTCATCAACAAGCAGTGGCTATGTAGCTCAGTTGGTTAGAGCACATCACTCATAATGATGGGGTCGCAGGTTCGAATCCCGCCATAGCCACCATTGCTGGGGTATCGCCAAGCGGTAAGGCAGCGGGTTTTGATCTCGCCATTCCCAGGTTCGAATCCTGGTACCCCAGCCATTTTTCAAAAGTGGCTGATATCGAAAAATTTGTTATCATCCATTTGCTATTGGGGTATCGCCAAGCGGTAAGGCAGCGGGTTTTGATCTCGCCATTCCCAGGTTCGAATCCTGGTACCCCAGCCATTTTCATGAAATGCTGAAGGCAATGAAGGTTTTTATCCCGGCGTTCATGCCCAGGTACAAACTGCAACTTCAGGCATTTTATATTGATACGTAACGCTACGTGTCAGAACATTGAGGCGACTCAATGCTTTATGTGGCTATGTAGCTCAGTTGGTTAGAGCACATCACTCATAATGATGGGGTCGCAGGTTCGAATCCCGCCATAGCCACCACTCTTTAGCGGGAGTGGCGAAATTGGTAGACGCACCAGATTTAGGTTCTGGCGCCGCAAGGTGTGCGAGTTCAAGTCTCGCCTCCCGCACCATTCAAGACAATTGGGGTATCGCCAAGCGGTAAGGCAGCGGGTTTTGATCTCGCCATTCCCAGGTTCGAATCCTGGTACCCCAGCCATATTGCTCAAGAAGCCGGCCTAAGTGCCGGTTTTTTTGATCTCGGCATCAGCGCCCAGGTTCGAATCCTGGTACTCACAGCCATCTATTGAAAAGCCGGCCTCAGTGCCGGCTTTTTGATCTCGGCCTCAGTGCCGGCTTTTTGATCTCGGCATCAGTGCCCAGGTTCGAATCCTGGTACTCACAGCCATCTACAAAAAACCAGCCTACAGGCTGGTTTTTTGCTTTCTGGGATTAGGGAAGCGTACCAGTCCCTATCAATCCCAAGTCCCTGACGTCACAGTGCGGTAAGTTGGCGATGAGCGCAGCGAATCCCAACAATCGAGCAGGCCGTGACCATGTTGGAATTCGCGGAGCTCATTCCAACCTACTCTTCTTTCAGCTTCCGGCTTCAAACTCGCTTTTACAACCCCATGGCGTACTTCATGACCCGCTTTTTCAGCGGCCCGCTGTGCTCGGCGGCCTTGAGGCCCAGGTTACGCAACAGCTTGAGAGGCGGCAGCTCGTTACTGAAAGCCTGATAGAACACATCCATGGCGCCCTGCATCAACAGGTTGTCGGGCCGGCGGCGCCGTTCAAAACGCTTCAGCAGGGCGGTGTCGGCGATATCCTCGCCCCGCTCCACCGCCTCATGCACCAACTCACTCAGCACCGCCACATCCTTGAAGCCGAGGTTCACTCCCTGCCCCGCCAGCGGATTGATGGTGTGGGCGGCATCGCCGAGCAGCACCACGCTGCCCTTGACGTACTGATTGGCATGGCGCCGGCGCAAAGAAAAGTGGCCCTTGCCTAGAACGGTCACCGCTCCCAGTCGCGGCGGAAAATGCGTGGCCACCTCGGCCGCCAGGGCGTCATTGCCGAGGGCCGCCAGCTGCTCGATACGAGCCTTGCCGTCGTACCACACCAGCGACCCCTTGCCATGCCCAAGGGGCAGCAGGGCCCGCGGGCCGGTGGCGCAGAACTGCTGCCAGGTGATGTCCTGCTCCAGACGCTCCCCTGCCACGCTGATCAGCATGCACTGCTGGTCGTAATCCCAGGCGGTGACGCCAATGCCGGCCAGTTGCCGTACTCGTGACTCGGCACCGTCACAGGCCAGCACCAGCCGTGCCTGCAGCTCGCTCCCGTCCTTAAGGGTGAGCAGGGCACCCTGCTCGTTTTGCGCCAGGCCGTCCAGCTCACTCGGGCAATCAATGCTCACATTGTGCCACTGGGCCAGCGCCTGCCACAGGCCCAGCTGAATGACGCGGTTTTCCAGCATATAGCCCAGATATTCGCAGTCGAGCTCGGCGGCACTGAAGCGGGTGGCAAAACCCTGCCACTCGCTGGCTTCCAGCCGCTGATAGGGCCAGGCGCGCATATTGGTAATCGCGTCCCAGGCACCGGCCTGCTGCAGCAGCCGCACTGAGGCGGCGCTCACCGAGGAAATGCGCAGATCATGGGGCTGCTCAGGGGAAAATGCTTGCGGCTGGCGGCTTTCCAGCACACGCACGGCCAGCCCGGCAGGCGCCAGCAGCGCCGCCGCCAGGGCACCTACCATGCCACCGCCAATAATGACAATATCGCACTTCTGCATTGCCCAACCTCCGGATTTTTCGGCCATTCTACCCCAATTCCCGCAGTTTCGCCGGGGCCAATTTACTCACTCGACACCCCCCTGTGGCTGGATATTATCTGGTCACTCCGCGGAGAAAAGAGTAGAATACCCGGTCCAAAACGCACGACCCTTTGCAGTAACTCAAGAGCGCCATGAGCAAAAAACTTCATATCAAGACCTGGGGCTGTCAGATGAACGAATACGATTCATCCAAGATGGCCGATCTGCTGGATGCCAGCCACGGCTACCAGCTCACCGAAGAAGCAGAGCAGGCCGATGTGCTGCTGCTCAACACCTGCTCCATTCGCGAGAAGGCCCAGGAGAAGGTCTTTCATCAGCTCGGGCGCTGGCGTCCGCTCAAGGAAGCCAATCCCAAGCTGGTGATCGGCGTGGGTGGCTGTGTGGCGTCACAGGAAGGGGACGCCATTCGCGCCCGTGCGCCCTTTGTCGATATCGTCTTCGGTCCGCAGACCCTGCACCGGCTGCCGACCATGATCAAATCCGTGCTGGAGGGCCGTGGCGCCCAGGTGGACGTGGAATTTCCGGAAATCGAGAAGTTTGACAACCTGCCCGAGCCCAGGGCCGAAGGCGCCACCGCCTTTGTGTCCATCATGGAGGGCTGCTCCAAATATTGCTCCTTCTGCGTGGTGCCCTACACCCGCGGCGAGGAAGTCAGCCGCCCGCTGGACGACGTACTCTATGAAATCGCCCAGCTTGCCGAGCAGGGCGTGCGCGAAGTCAACCTGCTGGGTCAGAACGTTAACGCCTACCGGGGCGAGACCCATGACGGCGACATCTGCAGCTTTGCCGAGCTGTTGCGCCTGGTGGCCGCCATCGACGGTATCGACCGCATTCGCTACACCACCAGCCACCCCATCGAGTTCACCGACGACATTATCGAGGTGTACAAGGATACCCCCGAGGTAGTGAGCTTCCTGCACCTGCCGGTACAGAGCGGTTCGGATCGCATTCTGACCCTGATGAAGCGCCCGCACACCGCCATTGAATACAAGTCCAAGATTCGCCGGCTGCGCGCTGCCCGCCCCGATATCACCATCAGCTCCGACTTTATCGTGGGCTTTCCCGGTGAAGAGGCCGATGACTTTGAAAAGACCATGAAACTCATCGAAGACGTGGGCTTTGACATGAGCTTCAGCTTTATTTACAGCCCCCGTCCGGGCACCCCGGCCGCCGATCTGCCCGACGACATTTCGATGGAAGAAAAGAAGGAGCGCCTGTACCGGCTGCAGAACACCATCAACAATCAGGCCCAGTTGATCAGCCGGCAGATGCTCGGCTCCACCCAGCGTATACTGGTGGAAGGTCCTTCCAAGCTGAATCCCATGGAGCTGCGCGGCCGCACCGAGAACAACCGGGTGGTGAACTTTGAGGGTCCTCATCATCTGATTGGCGGCTTTGCCGACGTGGAGATCACCGAGGTCATGCCCCACAGCCTGCGCGGCAAATTCCTGCGCGGCGAGGATGAAATGGATCTGCGCACCCAGGTGTCGCCCCAAAGCATTCTGGCCCGCCGCCCCGACGGCGTGCCCGACGACAGCGGCGTGGCCACTTTTACCCCCTAAAATACGGGGACTCGGGATTGGGGAATGGGGACTGGATGTCCTGCTCCCCGCTCCCGGCTCCCTCATCCCCGATATTCAGGAGTTACCTTGACAGCCAACGTCACTCATCTGGAACTGGAACTACAACCCGCCGACGGCCAGCGCGTGGCCAGCCTGTGCGGCCCCTTCGACGACAATATCAAGCAACTGGAGCGCCGTCTGGGGGTGGAGATCAACCATCAGAACGAGCACTTTCAGATTGTCGGCCCCGAGCGCCTGGCCCGCGTGGTCAACGACATTCTTACCCGCCTCTATGTGGACACCCAGTCGGTCAAGGGCCAGGCCGTGCCCGATATCACTCCCGAGCAGGTGCATCTGGCCATCAAGGAAAGTCGAGTACTGGAGCAGGACGAGGAAGAAGCCGACACCGGCTATCGCTACGGCAAGGAAGTGGTCATCAAGACCAAGCGGGGACTGATCAAGCCGCGCAGCCCCAATCAGGCCCATTACGTCGCCCACATTCTCAGCCACGACATCACCTTTGGCATTGGCCCGGCGGGCACCGGCAAAACCTATCTGGCGGTGGCTGCGGCGGTGGACGCTCTGGAGCGCCAGGAAATTCGTCGCATTCTGCTGACCCGGCCGGCGGTGGAAGCGGGCGAGAAGCTTGGCTTTCTGCCCGGGGATCTGAGCCAGAAGGTGGATCCCTACCTGCGCCCCCTGTACGACGCCCTGTTTGAAATGCTGGGCTTTGAGCGGGTGGAAAAGCTCATCGAACGCAACGTCATCGAAGTGGCGCCCCTCGCCTACATGCGCGGCCGCACCCTGAACGACGCCTTTGTGATCCTGGATGAAAGCCAGAACACCACGGTGGAGCAGATGAAGATGTTCCTCACCCGTATCGGCTTTAACTCCAAGGCGGTGATCACCGGCGACATTACCCAGATCGACCTGCCCCGCAATGCCCGCTCCGGCCTGCGTCACGCCATTGAGGTGCTGGGCGGCGTGGAAGGGCTGTCGTTCAACTTCTTTCGTGCCGAAGACGTGGTGCGCCACCCGGTGGTGGCCCGCATCGTGCGCGCCTATGAAGCCTTTGACGAGGCCCAGAAGCAACAGAAGGAACAGAAGGAACAGAAGCGGCAGAGCTCTGCACCCAATGAGGAGTCCGACGCATGACCCTGTGGCTGGATGTGCAAATCGCCTGCGATGAGGCCCCCGGCCTGCCCACCGAGCAGCAGCTGGAAACCTGGCTTGCCGCCGCCCTTGACGGCGAGCGGGATGAGGCCGAAGTGACGGTGCGTTTGGTGGACGAAGCCGAGAGCCAGGCGCTCAACCGGGACTATCGCGGCAAGGACAAACCCACCAATGTGCTGTCGTTTCCCTTTGAAGCCCCCCCCGGTGTGGAGCTGCCGCTGCTGGGCGATCTGGTGATCTGCCGCCAGGTGGTGGAGCGGGAAGCGGCCGAGCAAAACAAACCGCTGCAGGCCCACTGGGCCCACATGGTGGTACACGGCTGCTTGCATTTGCTCGGTTTTGACCATATTAAGGATGATGAAGCCGAAGTGATGGAAGCCAGGGAAATTGCTATTCTGGCCGGCCTGGGCATGGACAACCCCTATCAAGACGACGACGAAGGTTAATCAGTGAACGACGACAATTCACACTCAGAAAACGGTTCGTCCGCAAAGAAAAACTGGCTTGAACGACTCGGTCAGATGTTTCAGGGCGAACCGAAGAATCGGGAAGAGCTGGTAGAAGTGATCATGGACGCGGGAGAGCGCGACCTGATCGACCAGGACACCAAGGACATGATTGAAGGCGTGCTGGAAGTAAGCGAACTGCGCGTGCGCGACATCATGATCCCCCGCTCGCAGATGGTCACGGTGGAAAAATCCCAACCGGTCTCCAGCTTTCTGCCCATGATCATCGAGTCGACCCACTCCCGCTTTCCGGTGGTCAACGAAGACAAGGATCATATCGAGGGCATTCTGCTGGCCAAGGATCTGCTGCCCTACGGCTTTGGTCTCACCGAAGAAGACTTCTCCATCGAGAAGATACTGCGCCCGGCGGTAGTGGTGCCCGAGAGCAAGCGCCTCGACAAGTTGCTCAAGGAGTTTCGCGAAGAGCGCTACCACATGGCCATCGTCGTGGACGAGTTCGGCGGCGTGTCGGGCTTGGTCACCATCGAGGATATTCTCGAACTCATCGTGGGTGATATCGAGGACGAGTACGACGCCGAGGAAAGCGCCGAAATCCGTCAGATCAGCAAGCGGGTATATTCGGTGGCCGCGCTCACCGACATCGAGGACTTCAACGAATTCTTTAACACCGAGTTCAGCGACGAAGAGGCCGACACCGTGGGCGGCATGGTGATGCACGCCTTTGGTCACCTGCCCGGCAAGGGTGAACAGGTGGAGCTGGGCGGCTTTGTGTTTAAGGTAGCCCACGCCGACCGTCGACGGCTGCTGCAATTACAGGTTAAGATACCGGACAATCAGGAAACCTCCTCGTCGGAGCCGGTATAAGTGCGTAAATTGCTGCCATTGTTCGGGGCCCTGCTGTGCGGGGCCCTTGGCGTTCTGGCCTTCAGCCCCTTTGATTTCTGGCCCCTGGCGCTGGTGTCGCTGGCCGGCCTGTTCGCCGTCACCCATCACTGTGCCCCCGGCCCCGCCGCCGCCCGTGGCTTTGCCTGGAGCCTGGGCCTTTACCTGCCCGGCCTGTGGTGGATTCATAACAGCATGACCATCTTCGGCGGCCTGCCGCTGCCGGTGGCCTTTGTGCTGGTGGCCCTGCTCGCCGCCTACCTCAGCCTCTATACCTCCCTCGCCCTGTGGCTGGCCCATCGTTTTGTGGCTTCCCCCCGAGCGCGGCTGCTGTGGGTGCTGCCGGTGCTGCTGATCGGCGCCGACTGGCTGCGCGGCTGGATGCTGACCGGCTTTCCCTGGCTGTGGTTCGGCTACTCTCAGCTGGATGGCCCGCTGGCCGGACTGGCGCCCATACTCGGTGTACAGGGCATCAGCTGGCTGCTGCTGTTCAGCGCCGCAGCCCTGTGGCGGCTGGGTAACGGACTGCGCTGGCGTGCCGCCGCCTTTGCCGTAGTGCTCTGGGGCCTGGGCGTGGCCAGTCAGCAACTGCAATGGGTGTCCCCCACCCAGACCTTGCGGGTGGCCCTGGTGCAGGGCAATATCGAACAGTCCCTGAAATGGATTCCGGGCCAGCTGGAGCACAGCCTCAAGCGCTACCTGGATCTGACCCGCCCGGCGCTTCATGCCGATCTGGTAATCTGGCCCGAATCGGCACTGCCGGCCTCGGAGCAGCAGCTGGCCCCCTGGCTGGAGCAGGTCGACAAGCTGATGGCTGAACGCAATCAGTCACTCATCACCGGCCTGGTGTCCCGCCCCGCCGCAGGCGAGGTGTATAACGCCGTGCTGGGCCTGGGCAACGGCCGTTATCAGCCGGGCCAGGGCAACCGCTATTACAAGCAACAGCTGGTGCCCATCGGCGAGTTTGTGCCCCTGGGTGATTTGTTGCGGCCCCTGGCGCCCTTCTTCAACCTGCCGATGTCATCCTTTTCCCGAGGTGAGTCTGGCCAGGCGGACATTCATGCCGCCGGGCGAGATCTGAGCGTGGCCATCTGCTACGAGGTGGCCTTTCCCGGGCTGGTGCGCGCCAACATGAAACCGACTACCGACTTTCTGCTGACGGTTTCGAACGATACCTGGTTTGGCCGCTCCATCGGCCCCTGGCAACACCAGCAAATCGCCCGCATGCGGGCCCTGGAGCTGGGCCGCCCCATGATCCGTGCCACCAACAACGGGGTGACCCTGGTGACCGACGAAAAGGGCCGCATGAGTGCCAGCCTGCCCCAATTTGAACAGGGCGTGCTCACCGCCGAAGTCACCGGCATGACCGGGCTCACCCCCTATGCCCGCTTTGGCAATTTGCCGCTACTGGCGGTGCTGGGGCTGAGCCTGCTGATTGCAAGCCGCTGCCGCCAGCCGGCCGGCCGCTTGATGATGGCTGAGCGGCGGTTGTTTAAATAGCGGCTGTCGGCAGGCCCGGTAAGCCAGGCTGACTGACACGCTTTCCTTTCCTGGCCGCACCGATAAAAAACGGGCCTTGAGGTCCGTTTTTTTATTTAGAAACCGCTTTCGCGGATCAACACCGCCATCATCCTGCGCCACTGGTGCCACAACCAGCTGCGGGAGTCGCCCTCGACGCGCACCACACCGGGCAGCCGGGCATCGAGATCCGCGCCTGTGGTCTCCAGCGGCATTATGCTGACCCGGTAATGGCCTTCTTCCGGCACCAGTTTGTCCTGCTCCACCGGCCGCACGGCGATGTCGCCGCCGAACTCGGAGCTGAGCTCCCCATAGGGCAGGGAAAATACGGCGCCGATATCCACATCTTGTATCTCGACCTCCAGCGGAGGCTCCCCGGGCCTGTCGGCGACAAAAACGCCCCTGTCGCCGGATTTCACCAGCTCGAGGTACTGCTCGCCCAGATACCCTTCCAACTGCAGTTTCCCTGGCACCACCAGGGACAGCAGCGGCATCTCGGCCCCGACCCAGACACCGGCGTGCAGCTGTTCTACATGGGCCACGCGTCCGTCAAAGGGAGCGCGCAATTCCAGCCGCTGGCGCCGAGCCAGCAAACCCGAACGACGCTCCAACAAACGCCGATACTGCTGCTCGGTAATGGCCAGGCCGGCCTTTTCCTGAGCCGAGCTGGCGCTGCGTTCCAACCGCTGGCGAGTGAATCCTATCTCCTCCTCCACCTGACCCAGTTCAAAGTCGAGTTGCTCGGATCCAAGCCGCAGCAGCACCTGTCCCGCCACCACCCGTTGGCCCGGCTCGACCCCGACTTCGATGACCTGTGCCGGCTCGGAGACAAACAGTGTTTGCTCCGCCCCGGCCTTGAGCAGGGCCGGGACCGGCACGCTCACCGGCAGCGGCAGCAGGCCCGCCAGCAACAGGCCCGCCGCCAGCCCCCAACCCAGCAGCCGGCCACGGTTGATGGCGCATTCACGCCGTTGTTTCCACCACATTCCCATCTCCTTCCCTATCGGCAAGGCGATAAACCACATCACCTCCACCAGAAACAGGGCGATGCCCAGCACCTTGAAAAACAGGTGATACACCAGCAGGGCGATCCCCATAAACAGAAAGAAGCGATACACCCAGGTTGCCCAGGCATAGCCCACCAGCAGGCGAATGCGGGCCCGGGGCTGGGGCTCCGGCAAGGGCGCGTTCAGCCCCAACAGCAGCTGGCGCAATCGCCATCGCCCAAAGGCAAAGGCCCGAGTCTGCAGGTTTTCGATACCCAGCCAGTCGGAAAAGGCGTAGTAACCGTCAAACCGCAGAAAGGGGCTGATGTTGACCAACAACGAGGTGATCCAGCTGGTGGTGGCCACGAAAAAGGCGGCGCTGCGCAGTGGGCCCTCGGGCAGCAGATTCCACAACAGGGTTGCCAACAGCGCCAGATAGAGCTCGGCCCGCACCCCCGCCGTGACGATGCGCAGGCGGGCCGAGCGGGAACGCAGCCGCCAGGCATCCGTGGTGTCGGTGTAAAGCACCGGAAACAACACCAGAAAGGCCACGCCCATGGAGGCGACCCGGCACCCCAGCCGCCGGGCGACCAGAGCATGCCCCAGCTCATGCACGCTTTTCACCAACACCAGGGTCAGGCCGTACAGCAGCAGTCCCTCTACGGTAAAAAAATGCAGAAAGGTGGCCAGAAAGTGATCCCATTGCCGCATGACCAGCACCAGGCCGAGCAGGCCCGAGACCAAGACGCCATAATGCATCGCCGGGGTGAACAGCCAGCTCAGGCGGGGGGTCCAGCGGGCCAGCCAGGGATCCGGGCGGCAGAGGGGAATGCGCACAAACAGGTAGTGATGCAGCAGCCAGCGCCAGAGCCCCAGCACCGTCGCCTGATACCGCTCGCCAATGCGCGCCGAGGCCTCTGCCGAGCGGGCCTCGCACAGGTGATTGGACACCACAAAATCAACAAAGGCCGCCAACTCCTCGGCGCCGTACTCCTTGCCTCTGGCCCGCAGCGTTTGCAGAAAATCGTCCAGGGTGGCGCCCCCCTGCCAGTGACGAACGAGGTCAATCCCCCCGGCCGAGAGGGCGAAATACTTGTTGCGCGCCGTGTCGAACAGCAACCAACGGGGGGCGCCGTTTTCATCCGCCGCCCCGGGCAGGAGGCGAAGATCCTGGCGTAGCGGCGGCAGAACCCTGGCGGTGCTCATGGCATCACCATCCCAGCCACTGGCGGGCGCTGGTGATGGGGCGGCGGAACAGGTAGAAGAACAGGCTCACCCTCTCGCCATACACCTTGGCAGTGCCACGGGTACCGATACGGGGCGGTGCCGCCGGCGAGGCACTCTCGTCCAGCCGGGCCACCAGCCGGTAGGCCAGGGTGCCCTCAGGGGTGCGCTGGGGCTCATAGCCGGCATGATGCAGGCGGGCCGCTCTCGCCGAGAGGGGATCGCTGTCGAAGAACACCCTTACCTCGGCCCCCTGGCGCAGGGCAATGGCGTCTTTTACCGTCAGCATCGCCTCGACCTCGACGGCGGCGGGATCGGCCAGCAGCATGATCCTTTCCCCGATGTTGACCGGGCGTCCCTTCCATCCATCGGGATCCCCCAGCACCACCACGCCGGGTCCGGGCGCGGTCAACCTGGCCTTTTCCAGGCGGGAACGAGCATGATCCCGTTCCGCCTGGCGCAGCCGAACCCGGGACGCCAACTCGGCCAGCTGCGCTTTTTTCCGCGGATCCATAAAGCCGCTTTGCTGGGTGGTTTTCAGCTCGGCCTCGGCCACCAGCAAGGCCCGCTGGGCGACCTCGAATGCACTGGCCAGTTCCGTGTCTTCAAACTGCACCAGCGGATCGCCGCTCTGCACGCTCTGGTTGGGCATGACCTCGAGCCGGGTGACGGCGCCGTTGAGCGGGGCGCTGATCACCTGGGGATCCCGGGCGATCACCCGGATCGGCGTCAGCGCGCTGAGCCGCACCGGCACCGCCATGATCAGCAGCAACCCCAGCACAACACCCAGCATCACCCGGCGCCGTCGCAAACGCTGGACCAGCCACTGAAACGGCAACCGGCGCTGGAGCGCAAACAGGGCATGAGCCATGGTGCCGGCCAGGTGCGTCAGCACGCCCCGCTCCCGCTCATCCCAGGCGGTGGGACGGAACAACAACAGGACACCGAGCTGACGTCCGTCATCGGCGGCCAGCCGTAACGGCACCCAAAGCAGCCGCTCGGGTGCCATTTCCCGCCATTCCCGGGCCAACGCCTCGGGAAGCTGCGCCGGCTCCCACTGCTGCAACTGGTCGAACGATGCCGATTGCGCCAGATGGCGCGCCAGGCGTTCGGTCCAGGCGATAAAGGGCGAGGTGGCGTCGACGACCGGTATATCCGAGACCGCCGTCACCCTGAGGTGGCGCCCCTGCTCACCCAGCAGCAATACCCCTTGGGAATAGGGTACGCAGCCGTGGCTCTGGTTGACGATGGTGTATCCCAGTTGCGCCAGGCTGCCCGCCTGGCGCAACGCCGACTCCAGCCCCAACAGGGCTGCAAGTTGTTGATTCAATTCCACTGCTTACACCTACACCAGCATGGTCAGCAAGCGCTGACCATAACCTTCGGTCGCCTCCAGCTCGGCGGCCAACTGCTCGGACAAGGGCACGAAACCGCCGTCAAGGGCAGCGCTGGCGCTCAGATCAGCGCCCTGCTGACGCAGCAGGGTCTGCACATCCAGCTGCAGATCCAGGATCCGCAGTTCGCCGTTCTCGCCCTGGGTCTGAATACGAATGTTCAGTACCCCGGTCCACCCTTCGGGTCGGATCCTGATCTCGCCACTAAGGGGATCCACCGTAATCCAGGAGGGCAACGCCTCGCCGTTCGGCTGCATGCCCGCATAACGCTGGCCCGCTACCGACTGGCCATCGGCAATGATGAGGGTGAACAGGCCATCGTCCAGCCGGATGTCGACGACGCTCATGGCCACGGCATCGAACGCCTGCTGTTGCACCTCGCTGAACACCACCTCACCGTTGGCACCGACATTGACCGCGACCTCGGCCCGAATGATGGCGGCGCCCCCCGCAACGGCGCTTTTCACCACCAAGGCCCCCGGACGGGACAACAACACTGTATCCACCGCTTTCTGAGGTGCCACAAAACCGGTGGCATCGCGTTCTCCATCCCGCTCCACCAGCCCGGAGGGCAACGGCGTGGTGGACGTTTCCATGCGATTGCCATCCATCCGGAAAGGCGGCAGTGGCATCTGGCCGGTGGACGCGACCAGATTGTTCGCCTCGGGCGGCGCCAGTATCTCCAGCTGATAATTGCGCGACACGCTGAGTCCGGCCTTGTCCGTCGCCGTCAACTGGATGGTGAACCTGCCGGGCTCGCTCGCCCGGCCAACGATCAGCCCCTGTACGGCGTCATAACGCAGGCCCTGGGGCAGCCCCTCGACCACTATGGTCAGTTCTTCCCCGTAGGCGGCACCATCCGCATCGGTGAACAGCCGGCCCACGTCAAAACGGTAATCAACCCCGAAGTTGGATCGTTCGTTGCCTGGAGTGGCCACCGCCACCGGGGCGTCGTTGCGGCCGTCGATGGTGATGGTCAGGGTTGCGCTGTCGGTCAGGCCCGCGCTGTCGGTGACGGTATAGGTGAAGCTCTCGCTCAGGGTCTGGCCGCTCTGGCGCAGGGCCTGCACATCGGCGTTACTTTCGTCCACCACATAGCTGTAGGTGCCGTCGGCATTCAGCGTCAGGCTGCCGTACTGGCCCGCCAGCACAGACCCCACGGTGCCGCTGGTGCCGGAGCCACCCTCGGCGCCGGTGCGAATGGCGGTGACGGTCTTGCTGTCACCCTCATCCACATCGCTGTCGTTGCTCAACACATTGCCGCTGGCGCCGCTGCCCGTGGTGCCGTTGGCGGTGCCGCCCGCTTCGATGGCAGAAGCGTTGTCGTCCACGGCTACCGGCGCATCATTAACGCCGACCACGGTCACGGTTGAGGCCACCGCCAGGCTGGCGGTATCGTCACCGCCGTTGGCGACGCCGCCGCTGTCCTGCAGGCTGGTCAGGGTCACCACCCGGTTGCTGGTGTCGGGCGCATCGC